>DASVIY010000195.1:0-3826 GCA_036386195.1 Acidimicrobiia bacterium
CGTCGTCAGTGAGCGCGGTGTTGGTGAACACGGTGTTCGCGGTGACCGTGAGCATGGCGTTGGGGTTGCTCTCCATGTTGGTGCCGGGCGCGACACCGAAGATCCCGAACTCGGGGTTGATGGCGTGCAACCGGCCGTCATCACCGAACTTCATCCACGCGATGTCGTCGCCGATCATCTCTGCGGTCCAGCCCGGGATCGTGGGCACGAGCATCGCGAGGTTGGTCTTGCCGCAGGCCGACGGGAATGCGGCGGCGATGTAGCGGCTGCGTCCGTCGGGCGCGGTCAGCTTGACGACGAGCATGTGCTCGGCGAGCCAGCCCTCGTCGCGCGCGATCACCGACGCGATGCGCAGCGCGAAGCACTTCTTGCCGAGCAGCGCGTTGCCGCCGTAGCCGGAGCCGTACGACCAGATCTCACGCGTCTCGGGGAAATGCACGATCCACTTCTGTCCGGGGTTGCACGGCCACGGCACATCGTCCTGGCCGGCTTCGAGTGGGGCGCCGAGCGAGTGCATGCAGGGCACGAAGGCGCCGTCGTCGCCGAGCACCTCGAGCGCCGCGGTGCCCATACGCGTCATCGTGCGCATGCTCACCGCGACGTAGGGGGAGTCGGTGATCTCGACACCGATGTACGACAGTGGCGAGCCGAGCGGGCCCATGCTGAACGGCACGACGTACATCGTGCGGCCGTGCATCGATCCCGAGAACAGCCTCGTGAGGCGCGCCCGCATCTCGGCCGGCGCCCGCCAGTTGTTGGTGGGTCCGGCGCCGGCTTCGTGCTCCGAGCAGATGAACGTGCGGTCCTCGACCCGGGCGACGTCGCTGGCGTCGGATGAGGCCCAGAACGAGCTTGGGCGGGCGTCGGGATCGAGCGCCACGAACGTGCCCGACTGCAGGAGCTGCTTGGCCAGCAGGTCGTGCTCCGCCTCGGAGCCGTCACACCAGTGGACGGAGTCGGGCTCGCACAAGGCGAACATCTCCTCCACCCACTCGAGCAGGCGGCGGTTGCGGGTCGGAAGATCCTGCTGCGCAGCGGGACTCGTCGTCGACACGGGAAGCTCCTTGACCGAGAAGGGCACTTTCAGTCTACCGGGCGGCTGTCGAGGAGCCGATTCCGGCGTTGCGACGCTACGGTGCCGGTTCATGGGCTGGCTGTCGTGGGTGGTGATGGGCCTGATCGCGGGTGGGCTCGCCAAGGCCGTGACCGGCGTGCGTGGCGCGGGGTGTTTCGGCACGATGTTCATCGGGATCGCCGGCGGCCTGCTGGGCGGCATGATCTTCAAGGCCGCGGGCAGCGAGGGCATCAACGACTTCAGCTTCTATTCGACGCTCGTCGCGTTCTTCGGCGCCACGCTGCTGCTCTTCGTCTACAGCTTGTTTGCCCGTCACGCCCGCGACCGATGACCTGCGGACGCATCAAGCAGAACGTGGAGCCCCGCGCGGTTGACCCGCGCGCATCAGCCGGACGGTGACGCCCGGCGCGCTGCTGCCGGATTGCGGCGACGCGGCGTTGCGAGCATCACGGTGCCGACGCCGAGCAGCCCGAGCGCGAGCAGGATCTCTGGGAGCACACCGGCACCGGTCACCGGCAAGACGCCCGACGCCGGGGCAATCTGAAGCCACACGAAGGCGAACCGGTGGATCAGCCGAGGCGGCCCGGGAGCAGAACGGCCCTCGGATCCGGGGGAAGGTCTAGACCTCGGCGGTGGGAAGGCCCATGTCGGGTTCGGAGCCCAGGCGCACATGGCTCGCGCGGCCGTCATCGTCGAGCTCGAAGACGACCCGCTGGCCCTGGCGCAGCATCCGGAACACGGAGCCGTCGAGCGCGTCGAGCGCGAGGGTGAACTGCTCGCGATCGACGTCGCGAACCACCACGCCTTCGCGCGTCCGCGGATCGTAGGAGGAGATCACACCCTGCATGCGGACGCGCTACGGCTTCTGAACCTTGCCTGCCTTGAGGCAGGACGTGCAGACCGACAGGCGCTTCGGTGAGCCGTCGACGATCGCGCGGACGCGCTGGATGTTGGGGTTCCAGCGACGCTTCGACCGGCGGTGCGAGTGGCTCAGCTTCATGCCGAACACGGGCTTCTTCCCGCACACCTCGCAGACGGATGCCATGACGAAACCTCGGGCTGAAGACGGGAAGGGTCGGAACGGGAGAAGGATCGAAGGATAGTCGCGGGTGGTCGCCAACTACCATCCCGAGCCAATGGCCGCGACGCTCGAGCGAATCTCAGCACCAGACCTCCGCCGGGTGGTCGACGTGTACCGCGACGCCCTCCGCGCGCATCAAGAAGAGCTCAATCTCCTCAACGTGTACCCCGTGCCCGACGGTGACACCGGCACCAACATGGCGTTGACGCTCGAGTCGGTCTGCGGCGAGCTCGACAGCGCGAAGGGCATGACCGAGGTCTGCCACGCGATCGCGCACGGTTCACTAATGGGAGCGCGCGGCAATTCGGGCGTGATCCTCTCCCAGATCCTGCGCGGGCTCGCCGATACGTTCGCGCCACTCGAAGCCGCCACGGGACCCGAGCTCGTGGTCGGGCTGCGCCGTGCCGCCGACGCCGCGTACCAGGCGGTGCTGCGCCCGGTCGAGGGCACCATCCTCACGGTCGTACGCCGTTCCGCGGAGGCCGCCGAGACCGCGAGCGGCAACGGCGACTCGTCACTCGCCGGCATCCTCGAAAACGTGAGCACCGCCGCGCGCGATGCCGTCGCGAGCACGCCCGAGCTGTTACCCGTCCTCGCCGAGGCGGGCGTGGTCGACGCGGGCGGCCAGGGCTTCACGTTGCTGATCGACGCGTTCCTCAATGTGGTCGACGGGCGCGCGGTGCCCGAACCCCAGGTGGTCGCCGCGCCCGCTTCGGTCGCGGCACATATGGCCGGTGGCGACCCGTCGTCGCTCCGCTACGAGGTCATGTACCTGCTCGACGCGCCCGACGAGACGATCTCCGGTCTCAAAGAGACCTGGAGCTCCATCGGCGACTCGATCGTCGTGGTAGGCGGTGAGGGCGTGTGGAACTGCCATGTGCACACCAACGACATCGGCGCCGCGATCGAAGCCGGCATCGAAGCCGGCAAGCCCAACAAGATCCGCGTCACCGACCTCGTCGAGCAAGTGGAAGAGGAGCAGTGGGTCCGCGAGCACGCGCGCGGCGCACTCGGGTCGTACTCCGCACCCGAGACCGAGCGTCTGACCACCGGCGTCGTCGCCGCGGCGGTGGGGGAGGGCCTGGCCCGCATGCTCACGAGCATGGGCGTCAATCACGTGATCGCGGGTGGGCAGTCGATGAACCCGTCGACGGCGCAGATCAAGGAAGCGGTCGACCGTTGCCCGTCCGACGCCGTGATCGTCCTACCCAACAACAAGAACATCGTGCCGGTGGCGCAACAGGTCGACGCGCTCACCGACGCGCAGGTGGAGATCGTGGCCACGAACTCGGTCGTCGAAGCCCTCGCGGCCCTGGTTGCCTACGATCCCCGAGCCGAGATCGGCGTCAACGTCGGCGCGATGACCGAAGCTGCCGGCCGGGTGCGTGCCGGCGAGGTCACGCAGGCGGTACGCGACAGCAACGCCGAGTGCGGGCCGATCACCGAAGGCGACTGGATCGCGATCAGCGAGGACGGCATCCACGTGGCGGCCAACACCGCCGCCGAAGCCGCGTTCGGGCTCGTCGACAAGCTCATCGACGACGAGACGGAGCTCGTGACGGTGCTCGTCGGCGCCGACGCACGTCCCGCGGACACCACGCGGCTCTCGGAGCACCTGGCGTTCAACTACCCGCAGATCGAGGTGGAGGTGCACGAGGGCGACCAGCCGC
>DASVIY010000196.1:0-7057 GCA_036386195.1 Acidimicrobiia bacterium
CTTGTCGCCGCCCCTGTCGCCGTTCCCGTGCTTTGCGAACGCCGAGACCATGAGCAACGCGACGAACGTGATGACTACAAGCGCGATGAATCTCTTGCCCTTCGACACGTGATTCGTCCTTTCCGCTCCACCTGCGGGACCGCTGCGAGACCGCGCCGGTCGAGGGTGAAGTTACGAAAGGTTCACGTCAGCGAGATTGCTGAAGAATCACCCGCTGGTTACTGACAGCTGACAGCTATCTGACAAAGCCACGATGGTCGGGCGTAGCGTGGGCCAGGCGCCATTAGGCCGCGCGTGGTCGTTATTGCCTGTAGTGCTCGACCGTTCGGACGTCGCGCATCTTCGCGTCCGCGTCGTCTTCGCCGAACTCGCGCCGGGCCCGGCGTTGGCGCAGCAGATCCCAGCACTGGTCGAGGGTCTGCTCGACGTGAACGATCCGCTCCTCATCGAGCTCGTCGGCGGCGCGGAGAACGTGTTCTTCGTCGACGAGCGTTCGGATCCGATCGAGCAGTTCCTCGTCAGCCATCCCGTCCTCCTCCGTTTGCGCGCGCCCACACCCTCGTGCCGCGGCGCTCGCGACGCCCAGGGCCGTTTCGCTTGCGCACCGCGTGGACAGACACTAGTTCTGGGCACCGCCGATGCGAACCTGGGGTGACTCGTTCCCGTGAGTGAGCCCGACTTGGAGTCAACGAAATCGGCAACCGAGTTGGTCTTGAAATCGGCGCGCGGCCGCTGGGTGCTCGTCGCCACCATCTTGGGCTCGGGCATGGCATCGCTCGACGCGACCGTAGTGAACATCGCGCTTCCCCGGATCGGCGCTGATCTCGGCGGCGGCCTGACCGGTCTCCAATGGACGATCAACGCCTACACCTTGACGTTGGCTGCGTTCCTGTTGTTGGGCGGCTCGCTCGGCGACCGCTTCGGGCGACGACGCGTGTTCGTGGTGGGTGTCATCTGGTTCGCAGCCGCGTCACTCGCGTGTGCAGTCGCACCCACTTCGGGATTTCTCATTGCAGCTCGCGCCCTACAAGGAGTCGGCGGCGCGTTGCTGACACCGGGCAGTCTCGCGATTCTCGAAGCGAGCTTCCGCCAGGAGGACCGCGCGGCGGCGATCGGTGCGTGGTCCGGGTTCGCAGGGATCGCTGTCGCGGTCGGGCCGTTCATCGGTGGTTGGCTGATCCAGGCCGTTTCGTGGCGCTTGATCTTCCTCATCAACCTGCCGCTGGCCGTTGCGGTGGTCTGGGTGGCAGTCCGTCACGTTCCCGAGACCCGGAATCCGCTCGCACCTCGCGGTCTGGATTTCGCCGGCACCGCGCTCGCCGCCGTGGGCCTGAGCGGCATCGCGTACGCGCTGACCGAAGGACCGGGAGCAGGCTGGACCGACCCGACCATCCTGGTGACCGGCCTTGTCGGCATCGCAGCAATCGCCGGCTTCTTCGTGGTCGAGGCCCGTAGCGCCCATCCGATCCTTCCGCTCGAGCTCTTCCGATCGACACAATTCAGCGCAGCCAACGGAGTGACCTTCGTCGTATACGGCGCGCTCGGCGGTTCGTTGTTCCTCCTTCCGATCCAATTGCAACGCGTGTTGCACTACTCGCCGACTGCGGCAGGGAGCTCGTTGCTGCCAATCACCGTGGTGATGTTGTTGCTCTCGGCGCGAATGGGCCGCCTTGCCACACGCATTGGGCCGCGCCTCCCGATGACGGTCGGTCCGCTCCTCGCCAGTCTGGGACTCCTGGTTCTTTCACAGTGCGGAGCAGGGTCGAGCTACATCACCGGCGTGCTGCCAGGCGTCACGATCTTCGCGCTCGGCCTGTCCGCGACTGTCGCGCCGCTCACGGCGACCGTGCTGGCGGCTGCGCGTTCCGAGCATGCCGGTATCGCATCGGCAGTGAACACCGACATCGCGCGCACCGCGCAGTTGATCGCGGTGGCGGTGCTTCCCGTCGCAGCCGGGATCACGAGTGCGTCGTATGCGAACGTCGCCGACTTCTCGACCGGCTTCGAACACGCAATGTGGATCGGAGCGGCCGCCCTGGGACTGGGCGGACTGCTCGCGTTCGCGACGATACGCAAGCCGCTCGTGACGATCGAGCCGACGAGCATGAGCAGCTGCGCGGTCGACGCGCCGCCCGGCGGACCTGCGTGCGTTGGTGCAACGATACGACGCATCCCGGCAACAACCGGAACGCGCGACACATGACGCCGGTCGAGGAGGTCGGATGGACGAAGGCTCGATCGACGTCGGCGACGAGCGTGCCCTCGGGTATCGCGAGCTCGGCGATCCGAACGGGCAGCCCGTCGTCAACTGCCACGGCGGGCTGGTCTGCGGCCTCGACATCGCGCCCTTCCACGATGCCGCGCGCGAGCTCGGGGTGCGCATCATCTCACCCGACCGGCCGGGCATCGCTCTGTCTGATCCCGCGCCCGGCAGGACCACGGCTGACTGGCCGACGATGTGCGCGCGCTCATCGACGCTCTCGGCGTCGCGACCTCGTCGACTGACAGCACTGAGCGTCTCAAGAGACCAGATCAAGCGCTCCGGTTGCTTCGATCGCATCAGACGCGCGCAAGAACATCTGCTCGATCAGCGCGCGACCACGTGCGCCTTGCGCGTGCCACGATCGGAACGCAGCGACCGGGTACACCAGGCAGACAAGCAGCGCGACGCGGTACTCGTCCCAGACTGATCCGTAGGTACGTTTGACTCCGTGCGCCTCGAGACGCGCGACGTACTCGCCGACAATCTCACGATCGCGGCCGGCACGGATCGCCGGAGACACCGACTGACTCACGAAATACGCGAGGTCGTATGCGCCCGCCCCGACGCCCGCGATCTGAAAATCGAAGACGACGAGCTCATCGTTGTCGAAGAAGAGGTTGTCGGCGCGCCAGTCGCCGTGGAGGAGCGTGGGATGTTCACCGAGTCGCTGCAGGAGTTCGCGGCATTCGGTTGACCAACGGTCGCCAAAGCCAGCGAGTCGGGCGCCGATCTGATCGCCGAGCACCTCGCGGGCGACATCCCAGCCGGGGTCGAACACGACGGGTAAAGCGCTCGGATAGATCGGGTGCGCGAGCGGCAGCAACACCTCGTCGAGCAGACCCAGTCGCACGTCGCGGTACCAGAGCGCATGCTGATCTGCCATCGCGTCGATGCATGAAATGACGACGTTCCACGGCGCCCCTGCGACCTGGTCGATCGCGCGACAACGCGAAAGATCTTCGAGCACCACCGTTGTTGCGCGTCCGTCATCAGACGCGACCGCGAGGTGGCACGCAGGCATCCGGTACGGCAGGTGCTCGCGGAGGTTGTTGTACACGAACGCTTCGCGGTGATACAGGCCGAGAAGCTCGGCGATGAACAACTGTTCGGGATCCTCTGTCGCGAGCTTCACGACGAGCGTCGTAGACCCGTTCTCATTCGGAGAGTCATATCTGACCCGCACGCGGTACAGACGGCTGAGTAACGCCATTCCCTCGGCGAAGCGGGTGACCTCGCAGGTCGACACGGGTTGCGAGATCGCGCCCGAGTCGCAGAGCACTGCCGTCAGCCACTCCGGTGAGATCTCCTCGGGGCTCGTCAGAAGCGACGGCTCGGCAACGCACTGCGCAGCGCGAAGAATGGTCATGCAACGGGCCGCTTCATTTGTTGCCGAACTTCATGTTCTGCAGTGCAGACACAACGATCAGCACGAAGATGAGCCCGGCGGAATAGACACTGACGACCGCCACAACTGCAGCAACGCGCGCCGCCGTCCACCGTCGTCCGGGTGCAGCCGAACGGACGTGCTGCGTCCAGTGCTCTCCGTCCCACCACCGGAGCATGCCGCTCTCATTCTTTGGATCCGGGTACCAGCCGGTCGGCGCGTTCACATCGCCTCCTCGAGAGGCGCTACGAGGTCTCCGCGGACTGCCCGCTCTCGACGCGCTGCCGGCGAGGTGAAGACATCGCCCGGAGGCGGGAGCGCGAGGCGTTCGTGCTCGGTCAGCGAGTCCGAAGTCGGGAGCAACTCGAGGCGAAGCTCCCGCGCCATGCCGAGAGCTGCGATGCCGACTGCCGCGATGATCAAGTTCTGCGCGAGCACGCCCCAGCCACCGATCGCAGTGACCATCTGGATCAAGAACGTGTAGACGAGCGCACGCCCCACCACCGCGATCGCGGAGATGTTCGCGCCGTCCCGCATTCCGTCTCGGTCGCACGCGAGATCGCGGAGCATCACCAACACTGCGACGACGTACGCGACGGTCGCCACCACCAGCGCCACCGGACGCGCCTGCGCGATCACGACAACGATCGCGCCGGCCGTCCAGAAGACGGCGCTGAACGCGCACGCCGGTGCCCGACCGTGCCGCACGAGCATCGTCCGCTTTTCGTAGAGCCGGTCCCCGCGCTCGTCGCGGAAGTCCTTGAGCACGAGCCGGCCCATGAACCCGAGGTACAACCCGGCGAGCAAGACGAGGCCACGCCCGTTGAGGCCCGACCCGCTGCTGAACGCGCCGAGGAGAAACGGCACCGCGACGTATCCGAGCGGCAACAGCGCTGACGTCAACGCGCCGCGCCCGCACAGACGCAGCGGCGGCAACGAATACGCCGCGGCGAGCGCGAGCCCACACGCGACGACGACGACGCTCGCCGCGCCGAGAACTACTGCCGCACCAATAGCGACGGCTCCCGCGCCCAACGCGATCATGACGACTTGCTTCCGTGTCGCGCGGCCGGTGACGAGCACGCGTTGGGCATCGTTCGCGAGGTTGACGCGGTCGATGTGCTCGTCGGCCACGTCGTTGAGCGCCACCGCCCACAACATCCATCCGCCTACAGCAACAAGTGCGACGCACTGGCGGGCGAGGCTCGGAAGGTGGCCGGTCTGCGCCATCCCGACCGCCATGCACAGGCCCAGCAGCACGGCGAACGGCGGACGCACGAGCGCGCACATGACTTCAAACGAACGTTTCATTTGCCACTCCCCTCGAGCGAGATGCCACTGGAGCATCGTGCGCTCAGACCTTGGATCCGCGTACCAGCCGGCTGGTGCGTTCATATCGCCTCCAGCAGACGAGGCGCGAAGTCCTCTCGGACGGCGCGCTCCACTTCATTGACCGCCGCGTCGAGCGCTTCGTCGTTGCGGAAGTGCCGCTGCGCGATGCTCCGCCCGGCCACGCGCTCCTTCTCGTTGTCGCTGAGGCGCGCGTCGAGCTCGTCCGCCGTGTAACCGCGAGCCGCGAGCCGAGCCTCGACGATCGCTGACGTCGCCTCGACCTGGTAGATGACCGGCTCCTGGTAGAACTCGCGCAGGATCGGCACGAGCGGGGCACGCAACATCACCGCGTCGACCACTCCACTTTCGTTCGGCTCGATGGTCGGCAGCCCGTACCAGTAGGGCATCCCGAACAGCTGCACGCTGTGCAGAAAGAACCCGTCGTCGTCGCGCAACCGCAGGAAGTCGGGTTCGGAGACGAAGCGGTGTTCAACGGATCCCGCGGACTCGTCAGGGCGACGCGGGCGAGTGGTCCACGTGGGGTGCACGCAGATCACGTGTCGGTCGACGAGCGATCGAACGACACTCGACTTCCCGCTTCCCGAAGGACCGATGAAGACGAGCAACGAACGGGTCATGGGTTCACCGTGACAGCGGTGCGTCAACAACACCAGCGGTCGAGCGGCCTTTGGGGACTTCCCCAAGCAACACTGAGGGAAAGTCCCCAGCATTCACGACCGAGTTCGCACCCACGACGCGAGCGCACGCTTCCCGAGCACAGTCGCGAACACCGCGCGCGGCGGCAGCAAGACCCACGCGGGATACATCGACATCGCAGCACCGAAGATGAGGGCAAATCTTCGTGCCGGCTGTCTAGACCGCTGAGCAGCGCAAACTGCTACGACGCGATGTTGTGCAGGAATGGCTCGACGGTCTTGAGGAAGTCGTTCTTGTCGGGCGCGGCCGCGATCGGGTCGCAGTGTGCATAGGTGCTTGCCCGGTCGACGAGCGTGAGCCCGCTCGACGCGAGACCCGACTGCTTCGCGAGCGCGGTCGCTGCGTCGAGCACGCGCTGGTTGCCGAGCGACGTCGCGAAGGCGTAGATCGGAATGTGCAAGTCCTTGCCGTGCGTCGCGTGCACGTCGAGCACGGCGTCGGCAGGGTTCGCGATCCCGCCGTTCACCGCGCTCGAGTCGAGCGAGAGCTTCTGCGGGTGGTACCACGCCGTCCCGTCCACGCCCTCGATGCCGGCGAACGCCACCGCCGCGCGTTGGACCGGCGTGATCCCGTCGTCCTTCCAGCCGCGCGGGGCCCCGCTCGGGGCCAGCTCACCGATGTGCATCTGGACGAGCTCGAGGCTGGCCGGGCCAGTCTTGGTGTCGAGCGCGTACCCGAACTGCGCCTTGTTGGTGGGTTCCACCGGCGGTTTGAGCATCGCCGGGAACAACTTCCAGTTGTAGGCGAGGCTTGCCGCGTCCGGACTGGAGAGCGCCGCGGTCGAGCCGAGCGCGGTGAACACGCCGGCCGACCATGGCAACCCGAGCCCGACGAGATCGAGGAACGGTGAGCTCGTCGCGAGCTTCTGGACGCGCGCGTTCGCGTCGCTCGCCGTGATCGGCGAGCCCGGCCCACTGGCGCCATCGATCAGTACCAGCCCGTCGAGATCGTCGCTACCGGACTTGCCGTTGAAGTCCCACGTCGCGTACGCGGTCGCGATCGCGCCACCCAGGGAGTGACCGCCGAGCACCACCTTGCCGCCGAGCTTCTTCGCTTGCCCGACCACCTGGTGCAGGTCGCCGATCGCGACGTCCATGCCCCACTGACGCGTGAAGTCGACCGAGAGATCGGTGGGCGCAGTGAAGTGGGGGCTGATCTTCGGGTCGGTCAGCCAACCGAGGTAGTAGTCGAAGACCTGCTGCTGCGTGCGCTTACCGGCGATATAGCCGTCGAGCACCGAGTGGTCCTCGAGCGCGTTCTCGCGCCGATCAACCGACCAGACCTGCCATCCCGGCAAGCGTGCGACGATCGCCTCGGAGTCGGGCCGGAAGTAGGCCGCGCCGGCCGAGGTCCCGGGCTCC
>DASVIY010000197.1:0-2890 GCA_036386195.1 Acidimicrobiia bacterium
AACTCGAGGTCGGATTGGCGATCGGTCCCCCGCCATGTGCGCACGGAGACGTCGTCGCCCACGTTCGTCACGGCCGGACCGTCGGCGTGGTTGTTGGCGACCCAGAGCGAGGCCCAGTCATCGACACTCATCACGACGCCGCGACCCTCGAGCCGGCCTTGAAGACGGCGTCGTGCGTGACGGCCGCCTCCGAGCGGGCCACCCTCGTACGGCACGAGTGGATCTGCGGTGCCGTGAATCTGCATCACCGGGACGGGCCGTCCGGGATGACACCACTGCGCGGCGTCTGCCGCTGCTGTACCCGCGACCTGCGCGATCGCGGCGATGCGTTCCGACAGTTGGCAGGCGAGGCGACCCGCCATCATCGCCCCGTTCGACATCCCGACCGCGTAGACACGACGGCGATCGATCGGAGCGCGCGCCGCGATCGAGTCGATCAGCGTCGCGATGAACCCAACGTCGTCGACGCCTTCCATGGCGGCGCGCATCCGGGGGGCGATGCGTCCGTCGTTCCAATTGCGGGCGACGCCGCTCGGGGCGACCACGACGAAGCGCTCGTGGTCGGCGAGGTCGTGAAAGCGCGTGAGCCGATCGATGCCCCGCCCCGCGCCGCCGCCACCATGCAACTGGATTAGTAGCGGCACAGCGCCCTCGCCGAGGCCGGTCGGCACGTGCAGACGGAACTTACGCGTGCGGCCCCCGTGGGCCACCGTCTCGTCCGTCGTGGTTGGTGACGTGGCGTACCGCGCGAACCGCCGCCGCCGTTCGCGCGGCATTCGCTAGCCGTCGTGGGTCGTGTAGTCGATCGGTGGCGCGCCTTTCACGCCGACCGCGAAGCAGAAGCAGTGGATCGGAGCGGTGGCGCTGATCGGACGCAGGCTGTGCGTGACGTCGGGCGGGATGTGCACGAGATCACCCTGCGAGATCTCGCATTCTTCGTCGCCGATCGTCATCGTGCCCCGCCCCGAGGTCACGTAATAGAACTCGTGCGTCGGGTGGGAGTGCGGGTACACGTACGAACCGCCCGGCACCTCGAACTCGTTTGCAAGCTCGAGGTAGCCGCCGTCGGTGATGTCCTTCATCTCCCGTGGTGATACGAGCCACCACACCGGCACCGTGCCGTTGTGCTCGACGACGGGCTCCACCTGCTCGATCGATCGCACGTCCATGCTCGCTCCCTCTCCGACCAGGCGTTTGTGCACCAGCGGACGCTCTGGGAACCACTTTTGCACAAACGGTGTTCGGGCTCGGCGTCAGCGGCAGGGTTCGGGGATCGTCGTGGCGCCCTGGGTGCTGACGTCGCAGTAGGTGCGGCGGCTCACCAGCCAGTGACCGTCCTTCAGCACGGCCGCGCCGGGGAGGTGGTCGAGCACCGCCGCGTTGTCGAGCAGGAGCGTGTAGGTCACATCAGCGTGAGACGCGTCCTCGAGCTTCAGGGCGTCGATGCGAACGCGAATGCGCGATGCGATCGTCTTCGTCTTGTTGTAGTTGTCGATGAACGAGGCGCGGAGCCGGTCGCTGTCCTCGATCGCGGCCAGCTTGGCGTCGATGTCGGTCACGTCACCATTGAAGACGGTCTGGAACGCCGTGGTGATCGCGGCCGCGGTTGGGGGGTCGACCGGACCGGCGACGGTCGTCGCCGTCGGCGCTTTGGTCGTGACCGTCGCCTTGCTCGCCGCGGCGCGCTGCTGCGCGGTCGTGGGACACACGACGGTTGCGGTCACACCGGTGTGATCCGAAGGAAACGCGAGCCCGCCGGGGCCGTTCGTCGCCGGTGCCGCGTTGAACAGTCCGGTCGGTTTCCCGATGGTGCAGGTGCGCTTGGTCAAGAGCCAGAGGTAGTCGATGCGCTCGGTCTCGCGACTCGAGCCGTTCGACATATCGCTCATGTCGGTGTCGACCCGGCCGCTCGTGCACTGCGTGCCGGTCTTCGGATTGCACTCGGGAAGCTTCACCGCGAGATGTGTATCGATCGCACCGTCATCTCGGATCACCCGGGCGATCGGCTCGTTTGGTTTCGCGTTGAGATCGCCGCCGAAGATCGCGATGTCGCCGGGCACCTGGAGCTTGTGGACCCAAGCGACCACCTGACGGGACTCGCACGTGCCGACCATGTCGTGCGCCTTGCAGGGCTTCGGGCACGTCGTCGGGTCGCACGGACGGTCGTCGCTCCCGCTGGAGAGGTGCGTCATCACGAACTCGACCACGCCGACGCTCGACGCGACTCGCACCCAGAACGCGGTGCGGAACAGACCCGCGAGCCGGATTCGCTGCGATCCGAGCACCGGCAACGTGGTGAACACGACTTCGCGGTCGAGGCTCGGGTCTTCGTCCCACACGATGCGGTACGTGCCGTTGCAGATCGCCGGTAACGACTTTCGGAACAGGTCGACCGTCGCCTGACTCGCCTCCTGGAGGCCGACGAGTTGTGGGCAATGCGCGTCGGCGAGCTGACGAGTGAACAGGGCGACGCGATCCGGGATGTGGCAACGGTCGGTGTCCGCGGCACAGGCCTCGCCATGCAGGATGTTCTGACTCACCGCGGTCACGCTGGCCGACTTTGCGCGCGCCTTGTCACCCGAGCTGGAGCTGCTGCACGCCGCGAGCATCATCGCAACGATCGCCATCGCCGCGCCGAGACGTCGCACGGGCGGAGCGTAGGGCTCGCCGCGCGCGACGTCCAGGCTCGGGCAATCAGGCCGTGCTCAGTGATGCGTCAGGCGCGCCAGTCAAGAACCATCTCCGGCGGCGGCCCCTCGGGCGGCGCGCCCAAGTCGACACCGGAAATTTCCATGACCTGTGCTTTGAACCACACGTCAATGGGGTCGGTCGACTCGGCGAGCCGGATGAATGCCTTTTCGATGTCATCGGCTTCGAAGCGCACGATGAC
>DASVIY010000198.1:0-3343 GCA_036386195.1 Acidimicrobiia bacterium
CCACGAGTTGCACGCCCACGTCGGTGAGCCGTGCGACGCGGGCGCGGTACTCGGCCGCGCGCGGTCGCGGCGCGTCCTCGATCACGGTCACGTCATCACCGCCGGCCGCGAGCTCGCCGGCAACGGCTTCGCCGGTGACGCCGATACCGACCACGAGCACCCGGGTCAATCGATCACTCCGGGCAGACGGATGAAGTCGGCGTAGAACAGACCCAGCCCGAGCGCGACCGCGAGTCCGGCGAGCAGCCAGAACCGCACGATCACGGTGAACTCGGGCCAGCCGCCCACTTCGAAATGATGGTGGATGGGCGCCATGCGCAGCACCCGTTTGTGGAACAGCCGGAACGACACCACCTGCACGATCACGCTCAAGGTCTCCACGACATAGATGCCGCCCAGGATCGGCAACAGCAGGATCGTGTGGGTGAGCAACGCGAGCGCAGCCATCGCGCCGCCGAGCGCGAGCGAGCCCGTATCGCCCATGAAGATGCGCGCCGGCGCGGCGTTCCACCACAAGAACCCCGCGCACGCACCCATCAGCGCGGCCGACACCACCGCCAGGTCGAGCGCCGCCGCGGCCTGGCCCGGTTGATTCCCGTACACATGCGGATGACGGAACTGCCAGAACGCGATGATCACAAACGCCGCGAACACCAGCGTGGCAGAACCCGCGGCCAGCCCGTCCATACCGTCGGTGAGGTTGACGCCGTTGGCCGAGCCCATGATCACGAGAACGGCGAGCACGAACCAGAGGTAGTTGCCGAGGTCGAGGTCGAGCACGCGGGTGAACGACAGATGCGTCGACGTGTTGACCCAGTTGAGCGCGAGGAGCGCGAACGCCGATGCGACGAGGGCCTGACCCGACGTCTTGCCTCGCTTGCGCAGGCCGAGGTTGCGATGCTTGCGCACCCCGAGGTAGTCGTCGATGAACCCGACGGCCGCGAGGCCGAGCACCAGGACCAGCAGCGTGACGCCGGCCCGCGCGAACTTGATCTGCTCGGTGCGGACGTGCGCGACGAGGTAGCCGACGAAGGCACTCACGATGATCGCGATGCCGCCCATCGTCGGCGTGCCCGACTTGGCGACATGGGGATGGGCGAACGGCCCGTCATCGCGGATCGCCTGCCCGATCTCGTGGCGGCGCAGGATCCGGATGAGGAACGGCGTGCCGAGCACGCTGAGGACGAAGGCGGTCGCGGCCGCAGCAAGCAGCGCGATCACGGTGACGTCCTCTCGACCGCGCTCGGATCCGAATCGGCGCCCGAACCGGCGCCGGCCAGACTCGAGGCGACGCGCTCCAGTCCGACGGCCCGGCTGCCCTTGACGAGCACCACGTCACCGGGACGCACGAGCGTGCGGACCGCATCGCAAGCCGCGTCGGCATCGGGCACCTCCACGATCTCGAGCAGACGGCTCAGGCGGCGGGCGCCGGCCGCGATCGACTGGCCCTCATGGCCGACGATGACGAGCACATCGACCGTGGAGGCACCAACGAGCCGGCCGACCGCCGCATGCTCGCGCGCCGACTGCTCACCGAGCTCGAGCATCGCACCGAGCACCGCGATCCGGCGGCCCGTTGCCGGCAGCTGGTCGAGTGAGCGGATCGCCGCGGCCATCGACGACGGATTGGCGTTGTACGCGTCGTTCAGCACCAGGACCCCATTCGAGGAGCGCACCAGCTCCATGCGCCACGCGTCGCCCGCGCAGGACGCGAGGCCGGCCGCGACGTCACCGGGTGTGACGCCCAGCTCGAGCGCGACTGCCGCGGCCATCGCCGCGTTGACGGCTTGGAGCTCGCCGCGGACACCGAGCTCGACGTCGACCGCGCCCCACGGGGTCTCGAGCCGAAACCGGGGCCGCAGCTCCTCGTCGAGCAGGAGATCCGCGATCCGCACGTCGGCGCCCGCCGAGAACCCGACGGTGATCACACGGGCCTTGGTGCGCGCCGCGAGCTTGCCGGTGAGCTCGTCGTCGGCGTTGAGCACAGCCACGCCGTCCGCGAGCAGTGCCTCGACCAGCTCGCCTTTGACGCGCGCGACGCCGTCGCGGCCACCGAGAAACTCCGCGTGCGCGAGCCCGAGGTTGGTCACGACGCCGATCTGCGGACGAGCGATCGCGCACAGGTACGTGAGGTTGCCGGCGAAGCGGGCACCCATCTCGAGCACGACCGCGTCCGTCCCGGGTTCGGCGCCGAGCAGCGAGAGCGGCACGCCCCACTCGTTGTTGAACGAGCCCGGACTGGCGTGCACGGTGCGACCGGGCACAAGTGCCGCGGCCGTGAGGTTCTTCGTCGCCGTCTTACCCGACGAACCGGTGATGGCGACAACCGCCGACCCCGACAACCTGTCGCGAGCAAGACGCCCGAGTGCGGCCAGTGCCTCGAGCGCATCGCCGACCCGCACCATGGCTTGACCGGTTCGCGTCTTGACCCCCTCGACCACGCGCGTGACGATCGCGACGCTTGCGCCACGCGTGAATGCATCGTTGATGTAGTCATGACCATCTCGTTCCGCGATCAGGGCGACAAACGCGCCGCCCGGCAGCAACACCCGCGAATCGATGTGGAACGACGTCGCGACCGAGACGGTGTCGCCGGCAAGAAGCTCCCCTCCGGTCGCCGCGACGATCTCGCCCACGGTCAGGCGCACTGTCGCGCCTCCAGCTCTTCGCGCGCGACCTGCCGGTCGTCGAACGGACGCGTGACATCGCCGATCGTCTGGCCGGACTCGTGGCCCTTTCCGGCGATCACGACGACGTCGCCCGCGTGTGCTCGTGCGAGTGCGGCGCGGATCGCGGCCCGGCGGTCGAGCTCGACGATGAGCATGGCCGGGGTCTCGCGCAGGCCGGGCACGGCGGCTTCCGCGATTGCATCTGCCGGCTCGGAACGTGGATTGTCGGATGTCAGCACGACGAGATCGGAAGCACCACCCGCCACGCGGCCCATGATGGGGCGCTTCTCGTGGTCGCGCTCACCGCCGCAGCCGAACACGGTGATGACCTTGGCGCCGTTGCCGGCAAGCGCGCGCGCCGTCTCGAGCACGGCGCCAAGCGCGTCGGGCGTGTGGGCATAGTCGACCACGACGATGAAGGGCTGGCCGGTGTCGACCCGCTCGAAGCGGCCGGGTACCAGGACCGGCGCTTCGAGCCCGGTCACGACCGCCTCGAAGGGCAGCCCTGCGGCGAGCGCGGTCGCCGCGGCCGCGATCGAGTTGCTCACGTTGAAGCGGCCCTCGAGCGAGCTGCGAACCGGCGCCGCCCGTCCCCCGGCGCGATCAGTCAGCACAAATCGGGAGCCGTTCTCCCCCAGCTCGACGCGCTCCGCAACGAAATCGGCATCGGGCAC
>DASVIY010000199.1:0-5681 GCA_036386195.1 Acidimicrobiia bacterium
CTCCCGTGGACGGCGGGGGGATTCTCGGGGGACCCAACGGACCGGAGCCCGCGGTCGGACCACCACGAACGGTGTCGGTCACGGCGAATCACTGTAGTGGCGGCCCGGCGCGCCCCTGGCGCACGGCGAGAGTCAGTTCGACCGCTCAACTGGGCCGTCCGTACACTTTCCGCCGACCCATCATGAGCCTGCTCGGCTCGGAGGCGCTGTGCCCGTCGTCGTTCGTCTCCGCTCTGCCGTCTGCCTGCTCGACCGTTTTCCGGCCCTTGCCGGCGTCGACCTCGACGTGGCCGAGCGGGAGATTCTGCTCGTCTCCGGTGCCAACGGCGCGGGCAAGACGACGCTCCTCCGCCTGATTGCCGGCCTCGTGCCGCTGCAATCCGGCACCGCCGACGTGCTCGGCCACGACCTCGCGACCGACCGCACCGGCGCCCGGCGCGACCTCGCGCTCGTCGGCCACGACACCTTTTGCTACGACGACCTGACGGTGCGCGAAAACCTTCGCTTCGCGGCCCGCGCCGCCCAACCCCCTCGAACTGGCCCGCGATCACTCAAGTTTTTCTTGAGCAAACGCGGGCCAGTTCCCGGGGGACGGACGGTTGGGCGGCCGAGCACGGCGGGCGGCACGGCGGGCGACGCGGCGTGCGACACGGCGTGCGACGCCGCAATGGAACGCCTCGGCCTCACACGCGTCGCCGCCACCACCCACGCCCGGCTCTCGGCCGGGCAGCGCAAGCGCCTCGCCCTGGCCGTTGCCCTGACGCGCGAGCCGCGCCTCCTCTTGCTCGACGAGCCGCACGCGGGTCTCGATGCCCGGGGACGCGAAGTGCTCGACGCCGTCGTCGCGTCCGCGCCGTCCGAAGGGCGCACCGTCGTGCTCGTGTCGCACGAAGTCGATCGGGCGCGCACGCTGGCCACGCGGGAGGTCGTGCTCCACGCGGGTCGGGCCGTGAGCGTGGCGTCGCCCGCGCCGGCTGCAGCAGCGCAGACCGGCTCCTCGTCGGCGGCGCGGGCATGACGCTGTGGCGCGAAGCGCTCCTGGTCGCGGGCAAGGACCTGCGGATCGAGGCACGCTCCCGGGTGACGCTGTACCAAGTGCTGCCATTCGGGTTCATCGTCCTGTTGCTCTTTGCGTTCGCGCTCGATCCCGACCGCGGGCTGCTGCCGCGCGTTGCGCCCGGGCTCTTCTGGGTCGCGGTGCTGCTCGCGACCCTGCTCGCCGTGTCGCGCGCGTTCGCGATCGAGGCCGACAACGGCGCGCGCGACGGCCTACGGCTCTCCGGCCTCGACGGGAGCGCGGTGTTCCTCGGCAAGGCGGCGGCCATCGCCGTCGAGCTCCTCGTGCTCGAAGTCGTGCTCGGTGCCGGCGTCGCGTTGCTCTACGACGTCGACTTGCACTCGGCGGGGCTCCTCGTGCTCACGGTCGTGGCCGCGACCATCGGCGTGGCGGCCACCGGTACCCTCTACGGCGTGCTCGCAGCGGGTTTGCGGGTGCGCGAGACGCTCGTGCCAATCCTGCTGTTGCCCGTCGTGGCGCCCGTGATGCTCGGGGCGACCCGGGCGAGCGAAGCGGCGATCGGTCAGGCGCCGTCCGACGGGTGGACGTGGGTGGCGCTGCTCGTGTTGTTTGCCGCGATCTACACAACGATAGGGATGCTGGCCTTCGGTCCGCTCCTGGAGGAAGCATGAACGAGACGCCGGGGCTGCTGGGACGCCGCACCGCGATCGTCACCGGCTGGCTCGCGCTCGCCTCGCTCGCGGGCCTCGTGGTGTTCGGGTTGTGGGTCGCGCCGCCCGATGCCAACCAGAGTGACGCGCAGCGCCTCATGTACATCCACGTGCCCAGCGCGTGGCTCGCGTACCTCGCGTTCGCGGTCACAGCCGCGGGTTCCGCGCTCTACCTCTGGCCGCGTACCCGTTCGCAGGTGTGGGACCGGCTCGCCGGCGCGTCGGCTGAGCTCGGCGTGGTGTTCACCGGCCTCACACTCGTGCTGGGCTCGCTGTGGGGCCGGCCGGTGTGGGGCGTGTGGTGGGTATGGGACGCCCGCTTGGTCACCACCGCCGTGTTGTTCTTCCTCTATCTCGGCTACCTCGCGCTGCGGCGCATCCCGGGCGACGTGACGTCGCGGGCGAAGCGTTGTGCCATCGCGGCGCTGATCGCGTTCGTCGACGTGCCGATCGTGCACTTCTCGGTGGAGTGGTGGCGAACGTTGCACCAGAAGGGCACGGTCTTCAACCGTCTCGGCAAGGCCGAGATCCACGGCGTGATGGCGTTCACACTCCTGTTGGGCGTGGTGTCGTTCACATTGCTGTACGCGTATCTCCTCGACCGGCGCTACCGGCTCGCGGCGCTCGAAGAGGAGATGGACGACCGGGAGCTCGAGCTCGCCATCGCGGAACGAATCAATGCCGAAGAACCGGCGCCGGTCGGAGCACCGCGATGAACTACGCCGGTTACGTCATTACCGGGTACGTCCTCACCGGCGCGGTGCTCGGCGGCTACTGGCTGCGCACGATCGCGCGCACCCGCCGTGCCGAACGCTCGCTCGGTGTGTCGTCGGCGTCGCCGACCTCGACAGGTGATGTCGGGGAACGCGGGTGAGCACTGCGCCACCTGCGGTCTCGCGCAACCAGCGGACGCGCACGCGCTACATCGTTGCCGCATCGGTGTGCGGGCTCGCGATCGTCGCGATCATCGTGCTCGCGTTCACGCTGTCGAAGAACGTCGTGTACTTCCGCACCGCGACCGAAGCGGTCAAGATGCGGAGCAGCGAGGGCGACCATCGCTTCCGGCTGGCCGGCCAGGTGGTGCCGGGCTCGATTCACGAGACGGGCAACGGCGTCGACTTCAAGGTGACCGACGGGAAGGCCACCGTGCTCGTCGACCACACCGGTGACCCACCCGACTTGTTCAAGAGCTGCGCGCCGGTCGTGGTCGAGGGCCACTGGAGCAAGGGCAGCGCGTTCGACTCGGATCGCATCCTCATCAAGCACGGCAGCGAGTACACGCCGCCCACCGTCCGCTCGCAGCACGCGGGCGCGACCTGCCCGAGCACGGCAACGTGATCGCGCCACTCGGCTATCTGGCGCTCACCGTCGGCATGGCCGGAGCGATCTCCGGCATCTCGATCCTGGCGGTCGGGCTGCGGCGGCACGACACGAGGCTCCTGCGCCTCGGGCGCGTCACGGTGTTCGTCGTGCTCGGCGCCGCGGTCGCGGCGGTGGCGGTGATGGAGTGGGCGCTGATCACCCACGACTTCTCGATCAAGTACGTGGCCGACAACAACGCCCGTTCGACGCCCCTGCTCTTCACGATCACCGGGCTGTGGGCCGCGCTCGAAGGCTCGATCCTGCTGTGGGTGCTCATCCTCGCCGGGTACCTGACCGCCGTCGCGGTGAAGTTCCGCGCCCGGGTCACCGATCCCCTGGTCGCGTGGGCGACCCTCACCGGCCTCGCGGTGGCCGCGTTCTTCTTCGCGCTCACGCTGTTCGCTGCGAACCCGTTCACACTCACCCCCGGCGGCGCGCCGGTCGACGGGCAGGGGCCCAACCCGCTGCTGCAAAACCATCCGCTCATGGCCTTCCACCCGCCGATGCTCTACCTCGGCTACGTCGGCTTCACCGTGCCGTTCGCCTTCGCGATCGCCGCGCTCGTCACCGGGCGGTTCGGCGAAGGGTGGCTCGCCGACACCCGCCGGGCGACGCTCGTCGCGTGGGGTTTCCTGACGGTCGGCATCATCCTCGGCGCGTGGTGGAGCTACGAAGTGCTCGGCTGGGGCGGCTACTGGGCGTGGGACCCGGTCGAGAACGCGTCGCTGCTGCCGTGGCTCACCGGCACCGCGTTCATCCATTCGGTCATCGTGCAGGAACGGCGCGGCATGCTGCGCGTGTGGAACCTGTCGCTGATCATCGCGACGTTCTGCCTCACGATCCTCGGCACGTTCCTCACCCGCTCGGGCGTGATCGACTCGGTGCACGCGTTCACGCAGTCGGATATCGGGCCGTGGCTCCTGACGTTCCTCGCCGTCGTCGCCGCGGTGGGAGTGGGGCTCATCGCGTGGCGCGGCGATCGCCTGCGCGCGCCGGGGCGCATCGATTCACCCGTGTCGCGCGAATCGGCGTTCCTGTTCAACAATCTGCTCTTCGCGGGGCTCGCGCTCGTCGTGCTGCTCGGCACGGTCTTCCCGCTGGTGGCCGAAGCGCTGCAAGGGCGGCGCCTGTCGGTGGGTGAGCCGTACTTCGACCGGATGACGGTGCCGCTCGGGCTCGCGTTGCTGTTCATCATGGCCGCGGCCCCCGCGTTGCCCTGGCGCGCGACCAGCAGCGACGTGCTCCGCCGCCGTTTGGTGTTCCCCGCGTGGGCCGGCGGCCTCGCGATGCTGGTGGCGGTCGTGCTCGGCGTCCGCTCGCTGACCATGCTGCTGACCTTCGGCCTGGCCGCATTTGCGATCGGCGGGATCGTCCGCCAGTTCTACATCGGTGTGCGCGCCCGACTCGGTGCGTCCGGCGAGCGCGCGCCCGGTGCGCTGACCGGAATGGTGCGCGGCAATCCGCGCCTCTACGGAGGCCTGGTGGTGCACCTGGGCGTGGTGCTCATCGCCGTCGCGCTCGCGGCGTCGTCGGGGTACGGCGCCAAGCGCGAAGTGCGGCTGCGCGTCGGGCAGTCGGCGACGGTCGACGGCTACCGCGTCACGTACCTGGGCTCGACGCGTGCGGTCACCGGGCAGAAGACCACGGTCAAGGCGCGGGTGCGCATCGAGCGTGGCGGCGACAACCTCGGCACCTACGCACCCGCGATCTCCACGTTCCCCAACAGCACCGAGGGCATCGGCACACCGTCGGTGCACACCGGCGCGTTGCGCGACGTGTACCTCACGCTGGTGTCGTCACCCAACCAACGCGGGCGGGTCACGATCGGGGTGCTGGTCAACCCGATGGTGGTGTGGATCTGGATCGGTGGCGGGGTGATGGCGCTCGGCACACTCATCGCGCTGGCGCCGACGATGCGCGCCCGGCTGCGACGCGACCCGCGGCGTGGTCGTCTCGCGTCTGATCCCGACGGCGGGCCGGTCGCGGCCGAGGTGCGCGAAGTGGAGCCGGTGTGAAGCACCCGGCTCGATGGATCGCGCTCGCTGTCGGTCTGGTCGTCGCTGCGCTGGCCGTTGTGCTCGCCCTCCAGGTGGGCAACGACCCCCAGGCGGAGCAGAACAAGAGCACGCTGCTCGGCAAGGCCGCGCCCTCGTTCGACCTCGCGACCGTCTCGGGCGCGAAGGTGACGGCGCGTGGCCTCGCAGGCAAGGCGGTGATCGTCAACTTCTGGAACTCGTGGTGCATCCCGTGCAAGCAGGAAGAGTCCGCGCTCAAGACCTTCTGGTCGCGGCACAAGAACGACCCCAACGTCGCGATGGTCGGGATCGTGCGCGACGACACTGACGGCGATGCGCGCCGCTACGCGCAAAGCCACGGGATGAGCTGGACGATCGCGCTCGACCACGGTTCCCACGCCGCGCTCGACTTCGCGACCCGCGGCCAGCCCGAGACGTACGCGATCAGTCCCGACGGCGTCATCACCGGTTCGCAGTACGGGCCCGTGAGTGTTGCCAACCTCGAGACGATGCTCGCCTCCGCGCAGAGCACACCGCAATGAGCCGCTCCCGATGAGCCTCCGGCGGTGGTGGCCG
>DASVIY010000200.1:0-6024 GCA_036386195.1 Acidimicrobiia bacterium
CCGGCCCGGGGGTGCTGGACGGTGTCGGCACGACGAAGTCGCTGACATCGCCGGTCGTCGTTGCCGCGGCTGCGGGTTGGGCGATGAGTCCGAGTGGCGCGACGAGGCACGCGCAGGCCAGCAGAATGGCCGCGAGGCGCGACCGGGCCGTCAAGGGTCCGGATGTGATCATTGCCAGACCTATCGGCGGGCCGGTTCACGGGCTGAAGGCACCGGCGAGGATCGATCGCCGAAATGAACCGTTCGGCCTACGACGCCGAGCTCGCGCCCCGTCCGACTACAGGACCCCCGCGGTTCTCAGCTGGCGCGGCGCTGTTGGCGGCGTTGCTCGAGGAAGTCGACGAGCACGTAGTCGCCGAGCGTGTCGGGCGTCGTGAAGAACGCGCGTCCGCGGTTCATCTTCATCATTCGTTCGACGAACTCACGCAGGTAGTAGCTCTCGTCGAGCATGAACGTATTGATGCGAATGTCGTCACGGGTGCACCGCATCACTTCCTTGAGCGTCTCTTCGATCGTGATCGGTGACGGCGGGTACTGGAAGTAGGCCTCGCCACCCTCGATGTGGGCGGTCGGCTCGCCGTCGGTGATCATGATGATCTGCTTCGTGCCGCTCTGGCGCGAGAGGAGCCGCCGCGCCAGCAGCATCGCGTGCTGCATGTTGGTGCCCCACTCGAAGTCCCACGACATCTCCGGCAGGTGCTCAGGCTTCACCTCACGCGCGACTCGTCCGAAGCTCACGAGGCCGAAGTAGTCGCGCGGGAACTGGCTCGTGATGAGCGAGTGCAACGCCATCGCGACCTTCTTCGCCGCGAGGAAGTTGTCGCGCATCGGCATCGACAGTGACACGTCGAGCAGCAGCACCGTCGCCGTGCGCGTGATCACCTCGGTGCGCTCCACCTCGAAGTCTTCGGGCGCGACGCGCACCGGTGTGCCCGGCCCCTGGCGTTGCAGCGCGTTGCGGATCGTCTGCTCGACATTGAGGTGGAACGGGTCGCCGAACTCGTACGGCTTGTGCTCGTAGGTGCGCTCGTTGCCGGCTCCGGAGTCTTGCGCCTCGTGCCGCCCGGCGCGGTCCTTGAGCAGCTTGCGGAAGAGGTCGCCGAGCGCCTTCTGGCCGATGGCGCGCATGGCGCGCGGCGTGAGCTCGTAGCGGCCTTCGCGCTGCTCGATCAAGCCCGCCTCTTCGAGCATGCGCGCCAGATCCGCGAGCCGTTCGAGGGAACGGGCCGCGTCGTCGCCGAGCAGGTCGCGGGCGCGATCCACGTCGACCTCGGCGAGCTGGCCGGGCTGCGTCGCGGAGCGCAGCAGATTCTCGAGGTCGTCGAGGTCGCCGAGCGTGTCGAGCAGGCCGGGCATCTGGCCCATCGACAGCGGGTTGTCGCCGTCGAAGCTCATGCTCCGCTGCCACGGCATGTCGGGAAAGGCGCGCTGCAGGTTGCCCGCGAGCTGCTGCACCTGCCAGTTGAGGTCGATGTCTTCCATGAGCGACTCGGCGAGTGCCTGGAGCTGCGCGCGCTGCTCGGGTGTCATCGAGTTGAGCAGCTGCTGCATCTGCGCCATCGACTGCGCCATCTGCTCCAGCAGCTCGTCGAGCGTTTGGGGGTTGCCGGGGAAGAAGTCGCCGTAGCGCTCCATGAACCCGGCAAAAGCCGGCTCCTCGCCGCGCTCGCGCTGCTCGAGCATCTGGTTGAGCTCGGCGAGCATGTCCTTCATGCGCTGCATGCGCTCGGGCGTGAGGTTCTGCATGCCCTCGGAGAGCTGGTTGAAGTAGCTCTGCATGAGCTGCTCGCGCAGCTCGTTCATCAACTCCTCGAACTGCTGCCGCGCGCCGTCGTCCATGAAGTCGTACTCCTGGAGCCCCTGCACCCTGCTCGCGAGGTCGGGCGGCATCTCGTCGAGCTGGCGCCGGCGCTCGGTGGCGAGGTCCTCGACGATCTCCTGGCGCCGGCGGTCGCCCGACTGCTGCGCTTCGTCGACGCGGCGCTCGATGCCCTCGCGCTCACGGTCGACGACGTCGTCGAGCCGTTGCGCGATGTCGTCGTACACACCGCCGAGGTCGCGCGACTCGAGCTCCTGGCGCCGGCGCTCCTTGAGCCGCTGGAGCATCTCGCGCAACCCCATGAGCTCCTCGCCGTTGCGGTCGCGCAGACCCTGTTGGAGCATGCGGCGCAGCGCCGCGTTGACGTCGTTGTGGTAGATGAGATCGTCGGACATCTCCGACAGCAGCGCGTCGGCATCGAGGTCGAAGCCGGTCTGAGTGCCGTCCCATTTCGAGTACTTGAAGCCACGCGCCACACGCGCAGGCTACCGGCCGCACAACTTCAACGTTTGTGCGTGAGCGCGCCGTATAGGGGCCACTTTTGCACAAACGGGTGGGCCGACTCTTGATGACGGGGGTGGGCGGGCGACAATCGAGGGCATGGGCTGGAGAGGTCGGGTGGTCGGGCTGGTGGTCGCCCTTGCTCTCGGCGTTGCCGCTGTGGGCGGGTGCCAGGAGCAGCGACAGAAGGTGAAGGCGCCGAAGCGGTTCTGTGACGCGGCGGTGCACTTCGAAAACCGGTTGGAGAAGGGCGCCAAGCTCGACGAGCAGATCCGTCTCGTGCGCAAGCTCGTCGACACCGCGCCGCCCAAGATCAAGGCCGACACGGTGACGTTCCTGCGCGCCCTGGAACGCGTGGGCGCCGACCCGTCGGTGAAGGGCAACAAGACGATCAAGAACGCGGTCGACCGCGTCAACGGCTACGCGTTCGACGGGTGTGCGCTCGACAAACCGCTCGCGGGGACTCCCCCCGCGTAACCCCGGCCGTCAGCCGCGGGCGCGGTACGTGGCCTTGCCGCCGATGGCGTCCTTGTTGAGACGCTTCGACAAGTGCAGGCCTTCGAGCACGAACTCGACCGCCGACGCGACATTCGCCGGCGTCTCCCCCACACCGAGGTCGCCGAGCGCGTCGGCGAGACCGGGCGTGGAAGGCAGCAGGTTGGCGTACTCCGCTGCAGGCACGTCGTCGCCGGTGTGCACGATCAGGCCCTCGTCGAACGCGGCCACCAACGGTGCGAGCCGCTCTGGAAGGGTGCGGGCGCGGAAGACCTCGAGCACCGACGCCTTCATGATGCGTTCGAGCACCTGCTCCTCGCGCCCGTCGTCGAGCGTCTCGAACTCGACCTTGCCGGCCGTGGACGAGACGAGTGACTCGAGGTCGCTGATGCGGGGCACCACCTCGTGCTCGCCATTGCGCAGCGCGCGCCGGGCCGCGTTGGCGACGAGGGTCTCGTGGTTGGCAATCGACAGGCGCACCGAGACGCCGGAGCGCTGGTTGACGTGCGGCGAACGGCGCGCCTGCTGGCTCATCTCCGACACGACTTCGCTCATGAACTCGGGTACCTGCACCGCGAGGTCGCCGGTGAACGGACGGGCCTCCTGCGTGACAACCGTCATCTCCGTCTCGACGTCGAGCGGGTAGTGCGTGCGGATCTGAGCACCGAACCGGTCCTTCAACGGCGTGATGATGCGGCCCCGATTGGTGTAGTCCTCGGGATTGGCCGACGCCACGAGCATCAGGTCGAGCGGGAGGCGGATCTTGTACCCGCGGATCTGCACGTCGCGCTCCTCGAGCACGTTGAGCAGGCCGACCTGGATGCGCTCCGCGAGGTCGGGCAACTGGTTGATCGCGAAGATCCCACGGTTGGTGCGTGGCACGAGGCCGTAGTGGATGGTGAGCTCGTCGGACAGATACCGGCCCTCGGCCACTCTGATCGGATCGACCTCACCGATGAGATCCGCGATCGACGTGTCGGGCGTCGCGAGCTTCTCGCCGAACCGCCGATCGCGGTGCACCCATTCGAGTGGTGTCTCGTCGCCGCGGTCGGCCACGAGCAGGCGCGCGTGCTGCGAGATCGGGTCGTACGGATCGTCGTTGATCTCGCTGCCGGCGACCACGGGTGCGTACTCGTCGAGCAGCTCGGTGAGGGAACGGATGATGCGCGTCTTCGCCTGGCCGCGCTCACCGAGAAAGATCACGTCGTGGCCCGCAAGGAGTGCGTTCTCGAGCTGGGGCAGCACGGTGTCGTCGAAACCCACCACGCCGTCGACCATCGGGCGGCCCTCGGCGACCCGCGCCATCGCGTTGGCCCGGATCTCGTCCTTCACCGGACGCGAGATCCAACCCGAGGCACGCAGCTCACCCAAGGTCGCGGGATGCACCATGGCGCGGAGGCTACCAGCGGGGGCCGAGCGTGATCTCGGCGCCCTCGTCGTGATTACGCTGTGGCCCGTGCTGCGGGACTGTCCAGGGGTTTGACGGATCTAGTCGATCTCTCGGGTGCGTGGCGCGCGCACGTCGCCGACGGCGATCTTCACCAGCGCTTCGCCGATCACAATTTCGACGACCGTGATTGGACGACGCTCAATGTGCCCGGCCATTGGCGATCCACACCGGAGCTCGCGACCGCCGACGGGCCCGTGCTCTACCGCCGCGAGTTCGGGCTCGAGCCGCTCCGCGCGTCCGACGCCGCGACCCGTCGGCGGTTCCTCGTGCTCGATGGCGTCTTCTACTACGCCGACGTGTGGCTCGATGCGGAGTACCTCGGTGTGACCGAGGGATATTTCGCGCCCCACACGTTCGAGATCACGCCCGACATCGCAGCCCGGGACGAGCACACCCTGGCGATCGAAGTCGGTTGTCCGCGCCAGGACGACCGCACGGCCAAGCGCATCATCACCGGCGTGTTCTCGCATTGGGACAACCTCGATCCGGCCTGGAACCCGGGTGGCATCTGGCGCCCGGTGCGCGTCATCGGGACCGGCCCGGTGCGCATCACACAGCTGCGCGTATTGTGCACCGAGGCGACGGCGGAGCACGGGCGGCTGCGACTCGACGTCACGCTCGATGCGGGCGCGGCCGTCGATGTGCCGCGCGCCGCAATCCTCGCCGCAACCGTCACAGGGCCGGCACCGGGCGACGCTGTGCTCACGCGTGCAGAACGTGAGGTCACGCTGGCGACCGGCGACAACCACCTCACGTGGATCGTCGACGTCGACGACCCGCCCCGTTGGTGGCCGCACCGGCTGGGCGACCAGCCGCTGTGCGACGTCGCGGTGACCGTGGATCTCGAAGGCGAGACGTGTGACCGGCGCGCGGTACGCACTGCGTTCCGCGAAGTGCGTATGCGCCACTGGGAGTTGCGCGTCAACGGCGAACGGCTCTTCGTGATGGGCTCGAATCAAGGGCCGACGAAGATGCAGCTCGCGGAAGCGACCCCCGACGAGCTGCGGCGCGATGTGCAGCTCGCCATCGACGCGAACCTCGATCTCCTGCGGATCCACGCGCACGTGACGCGGCCGGAGCTGTACGACGCGGCCGACGAGGCGGGACTCTTGCTCTGGCAGGACTTTCCACTCCAGTGGGGGTACGCGCGCGGCATTCGCAAGAGCGCCGTGAGCCAGGCGCGGGCCATGGTCGACGAGCTGGGCCACCACCCGAGCATTGCGCTGTGGTGCGCGCACAACGAGCCGCTCGCCCTCGACATGCAGCCGGGCGAACCGCTCGCGCCCGCGAAGCTCGCCCGGGCCGCGGTGTCGATGTTTCTCCCGAGCTGGAACAAGGACGTGCTCGACCGTTCCATCAGCCACGCGCTTCGCAAAGCCGATCCCACCCGTCCCGTCGACCCGCACTCGGGAGTGCTCCCGGGCGTCGGCAGCGTCGGTACCGACGCGCACTTCTACTTTGGCTGGTATCACGGCAAGCTCGACGGGCTCGCGCCCGCGCTTCGAGCGATGCCGCGCCTCGCCCGGTTCGTCACCGAGTTCGGCGCGCAGGCCGTGCCCGCCACCGCCGGGTTCATGTACCCCGAGCGCTGGCCCGACCTCGACTGGGACGAGCTGTTCGAGCATCACGCGTGCCAGAAGCGGATCTTCGATCAACACGCGCCGCCGTCCGACTACGCGACGTTCGACGAGTGGCGCGACGCGACCCAGGAGTACCAGGCCGCGCTCATCCAGCTCCAGGTGGAAGACCTCCGCCGGCT
>DASVIY010000201.1:0-2600 GCA_036386195.1 Acidimicrobiia bacterium
TGACGCGCCACAGCTTTCGGGGGAGGTCCCCCTCCTCGAAGTCGATGAGTTCCAGGAGGGTAAATCCCGCCGCGAGTTGATCGACCAAAGGCCGGTCGAAGAAGTGGACGATGAATCCGCCATGCTCGAACATCGCGTCGCCGCGCGAAATGCCGGTGCCGTAATGGGCGTCGTCGGTGTGACGGACCGTATAGATGTGCAGGCCACCAGGACGCAGCACGCGGTTGACTTCGCGGGCGAGCACGTCAAGCTCAGGCGTGGTCAGCGCCATATTGAACAGCATGTGCGAATAGACCGCGTCCGTGCTCGCGTCGGCCAGCGGCAGCGGATCGCGGACGTCGTGGATCAACATTGTGAGCCGCTCCGCCACGCCCACCTTCTCCGCCGTCTCCTGAAGGCCGCGAAGAACATCCGCGGCGTAATCGAGCGCCGTCACGCGTAGCCCAGCGACCAGGAATGACAGCGTGTCGCGACCTTGACCCGCGCCAAGCTCAAGTACGTCGCGGGCGCCTTCGCGCATGAATAAGTTGACCGCGAAGCGGCCGGGCTCGCTCGGATCGGCCCCATACATCTGCGGGTTGTCCGCGAACACGCTCTGCCAGTGGTGCCTCTGTCGGTTCAGGGCGGTGCGATCAAGCGTCATCGTCGGGCCGCCCTTCGTAGCTGCTCGCGGGGGGACCATGTCCGAGTCGCACAGAATGCCCGCACCGCGCCCAGCGCGCCAGCAGATTCACCGCGACACTGCGACCGAGCGGCGGTTCTGCACTTGCGTCAACGATGGCGACGTTGGTAGCAGGTGCCGCGTGAGCGATACCGACCGCGCCGACGGTCTGCCCGGGCCGGTGCGTCCCCGACGCCTTGAAGACTTCGATGCCCTGTAGACAGGTGGGTGTCCTCCCTGCTGGGGGGCTGCCGAATCCTCAACAGCCGACTTCACCGCTCCTCACGAACACCGTGCTCCTCGACGCACGGCTCCGGCTAGGGACTTTCGGCACCACCACTGAGGTACGTCGCATCCGTAGGCTTCCGCGCATGCGCATGAGACCGTTCATTGTCGGGTTTTCACTCGCTGCAATCGCGTTGGGTGCGTGCGCGCTGAACCCGCCCCCGCCGGCCGACGCCACGCCGACGTGTGGATCGACTCTCACGGCCAGCGTCACGTTCACCCGCGGCCTGGTGTGCACGGGGAACGGGCTCGTGATCGCGGCCGAGGGGATCACCGTCAACCTCAACGGTCATTCCATCACGGGCAACGGCTCCGGCTCCGGCTCCGGCATCGTCACCAACGGCCATGCGGTCACGATTCGCGACGGCCGGATCACGAACTTCGACAGCGGCGTGTCCGCGAACCAAGGACCGAATCACGGCCCCACGATCGTGCGCGTCCACTTCGACCACAACCAGATCGGCGTTCTTCTCGTCCGAGTGGGCGGCGCGCTCGTGCGCGCAAGCTCGTTCATGAACAACCGGACCGGCATCAGCTGCGGCGAGGGTGGTGGGGACGGGTACTCGGGGAACACATTTTCGAAGAACACTGATGGCGTCGACCTGTTCAAGTGCAACAACGTACGCGTTCGAAACAACAGCTTCTCCGCCAACACCACCGGCATTTCCGGCGACCAAACACTCTCGGCGGTCGTCGAGTCGAACCACATCGCGGGCGGCACGACCGGCATCGATTTCGAGCTCCGCAACCAAGACGCCGTGATCACGCGCAACACGATCATCAATGGCCGAATCGGAATTCGCGTATCGACCGGCGGGGTGAGCAGCGGTCAGCGTCAGCCCGTGAGCGGCAACACGATCTCGCGCAACGTGATGCGAAACAACGGCGCCGCAGGTCTCGCGATCATCATCGACGCGACCCAGTTCCTCCCCTCTTTTGTAAGCAACAATGTCGTGATCGCGAACGTGTTCGACCGCAATGGCTTCCACCCCGCGGGCACAACCAACTCGCCGTTGGGCACCGAGCTCATCAATGATGGCGCCTACGCGAACGTCCTCAATGGCGACGACGCGTTCACGTTCCGCGACAACGTCGCAACCGGCAACGCCGACCTCGGCATTCAGGCAGTCGCAGGTATCAATGACGGCGGCGGCAACACTGCATCCGGCAATGGCAACGCCGCTCAGTGCCTCGGCGTCGCCTGTTAGATCTGGAACTGGCGGAACGTCACTGCAAGCTCGCACGCCCGACGCTCATGCCTGTGAGTGCCGAAAACCCGTCCGGATCGCTGACCTGCGGCGGGCTCATCAACGAGTACCGCCACGCAGCCTGAACTACCCCCGACAACGGCCGACCCATCATCAACACGTCAGCCTCGACGCGCCCGCTCCCCCGCGTGAATTCCCGTCACGGACCCCAACGGGAATGACCGCACAGCCGAACGCGTTCCCGGCACCCACACGTTCGGCGAGCAGCTCTTCGACGTCGCGGTAGGACAGCCCGAACCGCACGTACCAACGCACCGCGAGCGCAAATCGTTTTGTAGCATCACGCGCTCGGGCCGTCGGACCGAGCCCGCCTGGCGGTCAGCGGTGACGCTCCGGCTCCTCGATCGCCCGCGAACGCTCGCTCCGATACCCGGGTTCGCTACGTG
>DASVIY010000202.1:0-4673 GCA_036386195.1 Acidimicrobiia bacterium
TCGAGACCGAACCGGTCGCAGTCGTCGCGGGTGACGCCCCACTGCTCCGCGATGCGCTCGGCGCCTTCGAACTGCGATGTGACCTCGTAGCGCGCGAAGTAGCTCTTCGGAGTGGGACGCCCGAAGTCGCCGCGCACCGCCTGGCTGGCATCGGGCTTTCCGATGTCGGTCGCCGGCACCACCGTCGACTCGCAGTGCGGCTCGTCCCAGCAGGCCACCAACCTCGGCGCGGCGCTCGTCAAGAGCGGCGTCGTCGACGTCGCGCTCGCGTGCGGTGTCGAGTCGATGAGTCGCGTCCCGCTGGGTACGAGTGTCAAGCAGGGCCCGGGCCGGCCGATCCCCAAGTCGTACTTCGGGCGTTACGAGATGACGTCGCAGTTCGAAGGCGCCGAGCGCATCGCGGAGAAATGGTCGATCACCCGCGCGGATTGCGACGCGTTCGGCCTGCAGTCGCAACAGCGCGCCCGGCGGGCCTGGGACGAGGGACGATTCGAGCGCGAGGTGGTGCCGGTCGACGCGCCCGATCTCGATGACGACGGCAAGCCCTCGGGCACCACCCATCACGTGGCTCGCGACGAGGGACTGCGCGAGACCTCACTCGAAGCGCTCGCCGCGCTCAAGCCCGTCGGGCGCGAAGACGGCGTGCACACCGCGGGCACGTCCTCACAGATCACCGACGGCGCGGCCGCGGTGCTCATGATGACGGCAGCGAAGGCCAAGGAGCTGGGTCTGCGCCCGCGCGCCCGCGTGGTGGATCAATGCCTGGTCGGCGTCGATCCGGTGCTCATGCTCACCGGACCCATCGACGCGACCCAGCAGCTCCTCTCGCGCACGGGCTTGGGGCTCGACGACATCGACACCGTCGAGATCAACGAGGCGTTCGCGGCGGTCGTGCTCGCGTGGGCCCGTGAAGTGGGCGCCGACCTGGCGAAGGTCAACCCCAACGGCGGCGCGATCGCGATCGGCCACCCGGTGGGCGCGACCGGTGCGCGCCTCGTGACGACCGCGTTGCACGAGCTCGAACGCACTGACGCACGGTTCGGATTGATCACCATGTGCTGCGGTGGCGGACTCGGCAGCGGCACGATCATCGAGCGCCTCGGCTGACCCGTCGGAGTCCCCGGCCGGCCCGCGCTCGGTGCTTGGTAGATTCCGCCTGTGCCGACACTCGCCGAGCGCCTCGGCTACGCCTCCGACGCCAAGCTCCTCATCGTCAACTGCGACGACCTCGGCCTGACGCGCTCCGCCAACGTCGCCGTCTACGAGGCGTTGCGCAACGGCCGCGCCACGAGTGCCTCCCTCATGGTGCCGTGCCCGTGGGCCCGTGACGCAGCCGCGCAGTACCGAGGCGAAGACGTCGGTGTGCACCTCACGCTCAACGCCGAGTGGGAGACGTTCAGGTGGGGGCCGATCACACACGGGCCCAGCCTGCTCGACGGCGACGGCGGCTTCCCCCGCACGATCGAGGACGCGTGGGACCACGCCGACATCGAGGAGGTTCGCCGGGAGTGCCGGGCCCAGCTCGAACGGGCGATCATCTGGGGCTTCGACGTCAGCCACCTCGACAGCCATCTGGGCACGATGCAGCTCCGGGCCGACTTCTTCGACGTCTACCTGGAGCTGGCCGTCGACTTCTCACTGCCGCTGCGGATGGCCGGTGCGAGCGCGGAGCGCGTCGTCGGCTTCCCGTTCCGGCGGCTGGCGGCCGAAGAGGGTGTCGTGTTTCCCGATCATCTCGTGGTCTGTCCGGTCGGCGCCCGCCGCAAGATCGAGCGCGTGCTCTTCGACCTACGGCCCGGCGTGACCGAGATGTATCTGCATCCCGCGCTCGACACCGACGAGCTGCGCGCCGCGTGCGGCGACTGGGCGGGCCGCGTCGAAGATCACGCGTACCTCTGCGACGACCCGTCGCTCCCCGACCTCATCGGGCGCGCCGGCGCGGTGCAGATCGGGTACCGCGAGCTGCGCGACCTGCAGCGCGCGGGCGGATGAACCCGGCGGAGCTGCACGCGCTCGTCTCCGCCGCGCTGCCCGACGAGGACCTGACCGTCGAGGATGTCGAGACGTGCTGTTGCGGGCCCGGCAGCGAGGTGCTCGGCGACGACCGCGCCGCCGTTGCGGTCAACGTGCGCCGGTGGGACGAATGGGCCGTCGCCTGGATCCTGCTCCTCGCGGTCGCGCCCGACCAGCAGCGCCGGGGCCACGGGCGGCGGCTCGTCGACACAGCGTGCACCTGGGCGCGCGCCGAGGGAGCGCGCGAGCTGCACCTCGGCTCGGCCGCGCCGCGCTACGTGTGGCCCGGCGTCGACTTCGGCTTCACCGGCGCGTTGTGCCTGAGCGAGGCGTGCGGCTTCGAGCCCTACGGTGCCGCGTTCAACATGACGATCCCCACGAGCTTCCGTGCGCCCACGCCGACCGGTATCGCGATCGAACGGGAGACGGGCCGGGGCGCGATCGAGCTTGCGGAACGCGAGTTTCCCGAGTGGGTCGAGGAGGTCACGCGCGGCATCGACAAAGGGGTGTGCTTCTCGGCGCGCGACCAGCAGCAGACGACCGTCGGGTTCGCGGCCCACTCCGTCAACCGGCATGGTCACATCGGCCCGATGGCGAGCGACCCCGAGCGCCGGGGCCGCGGTGTCGGCAATGCCCTGCTCGGCGCGCTGTGCGAAGACATCGCCGGCGTGTACGGCACCGGCGAGACCGAGGTCTCGTGGGTGGGTCCGGCGGGCTTCTACGCCAAGGCCGGCGCGCGCGTGAGTCGCGTGTTCCAGAACGGAAAGCTGGCGCTCTAGTTGCTAGTACTCGGTGATGGCGCGGATCTTCTCCTGCAACGCCTTGTATTCGGAACTGTTGGTGAGCGGCATGAGCTGCATGAGCTTGGCCATGTTGCCGTTCACCTTCATGCGCCCCTGCATGAACGCGGCGTTGGGATCGAGATCGCCCTGCTGGATCTTCACCGAGTCCTCGTAGTTGAGGGTCATCGTGAAATCGGAGTCCGCGATCTCGCCCAGCTGCGACTCGAGCAGCTTGCCGTTCTCCAACAGCCAGTAGTACCTGATCTCGCCCTCGGGACCGCCGGTCACCACGTACTGCATGCGGGCCGACGCACCGGGCCGTTCCGGCTGGTCAGAGGCGAGTGCTCTGCCTTCGTCGATCCATTCCTGCGACAGGTACTTCGGCATGCGGGGGCTCCTCCGGGTGGGCGGGTCTGGCGTGGATTCTATGAGCGCGGGCGGCGTGTGTCAGCCGCGGAGCGGAACCGCCGAACGGAGACCCGCGAACAGGTCGTCTTCCGGGTCGCCCTCGGACACACCGTTGTCGACGTGGCTGCGCGCGAGTTGGTATTCCTCCCACGGGAACACCTGGCGGATCACGCCGTCGGGCAGGCGCATCCAGAAACCGTCGGGATCGACCTGGGTGCGGTGCGCGAGCAGGGCGGCGCGGCGCTTGTGCAGGAAGTCACCCACGTCGACGAAGGTCGTGAAGCGGTCGTCATTGTCGGGGAAGCCCCGCTCGAACCATTGCGCGAACGGGCTCTCCAAGCCTCGCTGCTCGAAGGCCTCGTGGAGCGCAAGCACGCGGCGGCGCGACCAGCCCGTGTAGTAGAGCTTCGCCGGTTGCCACGGCTCACCCGCGTCCGGAAACCGATCGGGGTCGCCGGCCGCGTCGAACGCCGGTGGCGAGATCTCGTGCACCCGGATGTGATCGGGGTGCGGGTAGAACTCACGATCGTCGGCGTACGTCACGATCACCTGCGGGCGCTCCTCTCGGATGACGCGTACCAGCCGCTCCACCGCCTCGTCAAGCGGCGCGTTGGCGAAGTTGTCGGGCCGCGCGTTGACCTCGGTGTCGGCCATGCCCGAGTCGTGGTAGCCGAGCAGGTGCAGCGCGTCGTAGCCGAGCGCGTCGACACTCGCCTGCAGCTCCTGCATGCGAACCGCGAGCAGGTTCTCGCGCACTTCGGGCGTATCGACCGCGGGATTCAGGATGTCGCCGGCCTCGCCGCCGGTGCAGCACACCAGCACGCTGCGGATGCCCTCGGCCGCGTACTTGGCGACGGTACCGCTCCCCTTCGACGCCTCGTCGTCGGGATGCGCGTGCACTTGCACCAGGCACAGCCGGTTGCCGGCGAGGTCGACGGGCGGATCGGGCGGAGCAGGGCGTGCAGCCATGGTTCACGAAGCTACCCGCGGTCTTCAGCAACTCCGAACGGCCGCGGCTAGCCGGCGAGTCCGGTCATCGGCGGGCCGGGTGCGGGGAGACCGAGCATCTTCGCGAGGAGGTGGGTGACGAGGTTGTTGGTCTCCATGTCGGACTCGACCGACAGGAAGTCGTAGTCGACGCACATCTGGGCGACGCGCATCATGATCACCGCGAACCGGAGGCCGGCGAAGACCTGGTAGTAGTCGAGGTGGCGCACGGGCCGGCCGGTCAGCTGCTCGTAGCGCGCGACGGTCGCGTCGTAGCTCGGAAATCCCGGGAGCCGAGCGACGCTGAGCGCCTCACTGAAATGGCGGTCGAGGAAGATCCACCACGCGAGATCCTGCTCGGGATTTCCGAGCGTCACCATCTCCCAGTCGAGCACCGCGACGCACTCGAAGTCGCGAAAGATCTGATTGCTGATCCGGGAGTCACCCCAGCACAACCCCAACGGCTCCTCGTCGGTGGGCCGG
>DASVIY010000203.1:0-1803 GCA_036386195.1 Acidimicrobiia bacterium
GCTCGTGTTCACGTCGGGTCTGCAGAACAGCAGCTATCCACCCAACATCCCTGTTGCCAAGGTCACGGGTGCCACCAGGTCGCGCGACGGGCTCGAGCAGACGATCACCTTGAAGCCGCTCGTCGATCTCGATCAGGTCGAGTTCGTGAAGGTCTTGCACTGGCCGAAGGCGTCCGGTGGCTGAGAGCGCGGTGATGACGTGATCCGCCGGGTGCGCCTGTTCATGTTGCTGCTCACGTGCGTCCTCTTGCAGACGGCGGTCTTTCCGTACCTACGCATCGGCGGTGCGGTGCCCGACGTCGGGCTCGTCGCGACAATCGCGGTCGCGTACTACGTCGGTCCCGACGACGGCGCGATCTACGGGTTCATTGCCGGCATCGCCATCGACCTCTTTCGCGAGACGCCACTCGGCCTCTCGGCGATCGCGTTCGCCGCCACCGGCTACGTCGTCGGGGTGCTGCGAGGGGGGATGCTGCGGTCGTCCCGCTGGGTCGTCCCGCTGCTTGGCGGCCTGGGCGGGCTCTTTGGGGGCCTGGTCTTCATCACGATCGGCGCGCTGGCCGGCGTCGAGCACCTCCTGACAGTTCACAATCTGCGGATTGTCGTCATCGCGGCGGCGTACGACATGGTGATCTCACCGTTGATCTTCCCCTTTGCCCGGTGGGCAACCAGCGAAAAGGCAGCCAGCGGCGCCTTCCGCGCGTACTGATGGCCGGCCCCGATCGTGGGCCGCGCTCGTACTTTCGGTCACCGGTTCGCGAGGATGGTGGTCTCATGAGCTCTTCCGACAGCCGGCACGCGTCCGAGGCCAACCCGCGCGTGCGCCTCAGCATCATCGGCGTCGTGGTCATGGCGCTGTTCTGCACCCTGGTCGCCCGCCTGTGGTTCCTCCAAGCGGGTGCCGGCCAGAAGCTGGCGGCGGTCGCGACCCGCAACTCCGTACGTATCGTGCAAACCCCGGGGCTGCGCGGTCGTCTTCTCGATGACAAGGGCCGCGTGCTCGCGCAGAACCGCGTCGAGAACGCCATCCTGGTCGACCGCAAGATCACACCCCAGAATCTCAAACTGGTCGTCGCCCGGCTCGCCTTCGTCCTGCAAGTGCCGCCGGCGTCCATTCAGAAGCGGATCAACGACAAGCGGATCTCGCCGTACCGTCCCGTGCCGGTCGCGACCGGCGTGTCGATCGACAACATCACGTTCATCAAGGAACACCAGCAGCTCTTCCCCGGCGTCGACGCCGACCAGATCCCCATCCGCTCGTATCCGGGCGGCTCACTTGCGGCCCACGTGCTCGGTTACACGGGCGAAGTGAGCGACGCCGAGCTCAAGCAGCAACGCGACGCGCATTACCAACTCGGCGAGACGGTGGGGAAGTCGGGCGCGGAGCAGATGTTCGAGTCGGAGCTTCGCGGCAAGCCGCAGGTCGACAAGATCGAGGTCGATAGCCGCGGCAAGCCGCTGCGGACGGTCGACGAGAGTCCGGCCCAGCCCGGCCACGACGTGCAGCTCACGATCGATGCCGACGTCCAACAGACCGTGGAGCAGACGCTCGCCAACGCGATGTTCCAAGTGCGGGGACTCAAGGACTCGGCCAAGAAGGGCGGCCGGTTCGCAGCACCGGCAGGTTCGGTCGTCGTGCTCAACGCGCAGGACGGGTCGGTGGTCGCGATGGCGTCCAACCCCACGTACGACCCCAACGAGTTCCTCAACGGGATCCCCACCGACCAGTTCAAGGCGCTCAACGACCCCGCCAACCACTTCCCGTTGATCGACCGTGCTATTCAGGGCCAGTACGCCCCCGGA
>DASVIY010000204.1:0-2575 GCA_036386195.1 Acidimicrobiia bacterium
GGACTGGTCGTGGCGAGCCACCACGAAGGCCACCCCGACCTCCCCCATCCGCTCGTCGGGCACGCCGACCACGGCCACCTGGGCGATGGTGGGGTTGGCCAGCATCAGGTTCTCGATCTCGGCCGGGTAGGCGTTGAAGCCACCCACGATGAACATGTCCTTCGTGCGGTCGGTGATGCGAAGGTATCCACGCTCGTTCATGACCCCCACGTCGCCGGTGTGGAGCCAACCGTCAACATCGATCGCGGCGGCGGTCTCCTCGGGCTCGTCGTAGTAGCCCGGCATCACGTTGTAGCCCCGCACCACCACCTCGCCCGGCTCCCCGCGCGGCACTTCCCGACCGCGCCCGTCCACGACGCGCACCTCGACGCCGGGAATAGCGCGGCCCGAGGTCGTTGCGATCGTCTCGGGATCGTCGTCGTGACGGCACACGGTCGCGACACCGCACGCTTCGGTGAGCCCATAGGCCGTGAGGATCGTGTCGATCGTCAGCTCGTCGCGCATGCGCAGGATCAGCTCGACCGGAATCGCAGCCGCGCCGGTGACGGCGAGACGCAACGACGTGAGGTCGTAGCGGTCACGCTCGGGGTGATTGAGGATCGACTGGTACAGCGTCGGAGGACCGGGCATCACGCTGACCCGGTCGCGAGGGATCCGCTCCAGCACCGCGGCGACGTCGAACACCGCTTGCGGCAGCACCGTCGCGCCCATCATCAATGAGGCGAGCCAACCCGCCTTGTATCCGAAGGTGTGGAAGAACGGGTTGACGACGAGGTAACGGTCGCCGTCGCGGAGGCCGACGATGTCACTCCAGTCGCGAAACGCGCGCAGCGACGTCGCGTGGGTCTGCATGACCCCTTTGGGGTTGCCGGTGGTGCCCGACGTGAACACGATGTCGGAGAGATCAGTCGGCTCCACCGCGAGCGCGCGCGCCTCGGCGTCGTCATCGGAGACGGCCTTGCCGCCGGCCACGAAGTCGTGCCAGCCGATCGTGCCCGCCGGCGCGTCTCCGCGCAGCACGATGCACGTCTCGAGCTCCGGAAGCTCGGTGGGAACGTCGACCGCGTCTCGCAGCAGGCCCACGTAGTCGACGTCGAGAAAGCCCGTGATCGTGACGAGCGCGCGCACCTGTGCCTTGCCGAGGATGTACGCCGCTTCGCGACCCTTGTACCTGGTGTTGAGCGGCACGAGCACGCCACCCGCCGAGTGCAGCCCCAACGCGGCCACGACCCACTCCCAACAGTTGGGCGCCCACACGGCCACCCGGTCGTCGGGCTCGATGCCGATCGCCATGAACGCCTTCGCCGCGTCGTGCGCGGCCGCCGCGAGCGCGGGGAACGTGAGCGTCACGCCACCGTCGATGATCGCCTCGCCGTCGGCAAATGCCTCGGCCGAGCTGCGCACCAGGCGCGGGATCGTGCCCCACTCGAGGTCACCCCGCCTGCCCTCGTCGCTCACGCCAACTCCCTCTGGATGGTCGCGGATTGATGGCCCATCAGCGGCCCGGTCACGCTACCGCCACCAACTCCCGTGAACTTGCGTCGCAAACCGGGATGTCATCCCGGCTGCTGACGCAAGAATGGAGCTTGGGCCGGCGCGACCCACGTGCGCGTGCCGTTGCTCCGGCGACACCGGCATGGGAGCCTCTGACCTCGTGCGACCGGGGGGGACGATGCTCGTGAGGCGTTGGTCGATCGGGTTCGTCGTGCTTGCGCTCGCTGCGGCCGCATGCGGATCGCGTGGCTCCAGCAACACCAAGAAGCCGACGACGCCCAGCGGAAGCGCGACCACGCCAGTTGATCCGAAGACGCCCTGCGGACCGGGCAACGCCAAAGGGTCGACAGACACCGGCGTTACTGACAAGTCGATCAAGATCGCGACGATCCAGGACATCAGCGGCCCACGGCCCAGTCTGTTCCAGGCAAACCAGGACGCGATGGTCGCGTTCGTCGCGTATTGCAACGGCCTCGGTGGTGTGAACGGCCGCAGGCTCGAGCTCGAGAAGCTCGACAGCGGACTGTACGACGCCCGGCCCAGGGCCGAGCAGGCGTGTGGCGACGCGTTCGCGATCGTCGGGCAGGCGGCCGCGCTCGACGAGGGTGTCGCGGAGGCGTCGGTGGCGTGCGGCATTCCGGAGGTGCTCCCGTTCGGCTCCACGACCGCGATGGCCAACGCAGTGAACGCGGTGAGCTCGACGCCGGCGCCACCGGATCTGCTGCCGGCCGGCGGGGAGCGCTACCTGGCGCAGAAATATCCCGACGCGGTCAAGCACGCGGCGATGCTCTACGTGAGCCTGCCGACGACGGAGGTGCTCGCGAAGAGACGGATCGAGGGGTTCACGAAGCTGGGCTTCAAGTTCGACGTCGAGCGCCAGATCGCGGTCGTGGAGGTCAACTGGGGGCCCGTCGTCGACTTGTTCCGCAACGACCACACGCAGTACTTCAACGTCGTCTCCGACTTCACCAACCTGGTCGGTCTGGAGCGAGAGCTTGCCCAGCAGGGCGTGCGGCCGAAGTTTCCCGAGAGCGACCAGTCGGGATACGACCAGGGTGTGCTCACGCAAGCCGGCGCGGCC
>DASVIY010000205.1:0-1664 GCA_036386195.1 Acidimicrobiia bacterium
GCACCCCAGGCGCCGCTCGTGCCCGGGCTCAACGGGTTGCAGCTGTTGGAGTGGGGCAACCACGACCGCTCGTACGCGACTCGCAGCGACCCGCCTTCGCTGCTCGACGAGGTGCGCGCCCACTGGGGTGATCATCCCGTCCAGCACTGCGACGGCTACGGCGAGGCACTCGCCGGCCGCGACGACTTGCGTCGCGCGATCGCAGAAGGTGTCACGCGCAAGACCGAGATCATGCTCGACCTCCTCGCGCGCGAAGACTTCGACCTGTTCGTCGGCACCTACACCGAGCCGCACTGCGTCGGCCACCAGCTCTGGCACTTCTTCGATCCTGCCTCGCCGTATCACATTGCCGATGCACCCGAGGCCTTACGGCGTGCGATCCCCGACACATATCGGCTCATCGACGACGGCATCGGTGCGTTGCTCGAGGCCGCGGGGCCCGCCGCGACGGTGCTGGTCGTCGCCAGCCATGGCATGGGACCGGCCGTCGGCGGCCCCGGGCTCCTCCCCGAGTTCCTGATGCGGCTCGACATGGTGAACGCCGCCCGCGTGCGCCGCCTGATTCCCCCACGGGTGCGCGACGCGGTGCGCCGTCACTTGCCGCGCGCGACGGGCCGGGCGTCGAAGCTCTGGGGTCTGCACTCATCGAGCACGCGGGCCGTCACGCTCGACAACAACCGCTGCGGCGCGATCCGCCTCAACCTCATCGGTCGTGAGCCGCACGGCAGCGTGCCGCCGGGGTCCGCGGCTGACGAGCTCCTGGCCGAGCTCACCACCGAGCTGCTCGCATTGCGTCAACCGGCAAGCGGCGAACCGATCGTGAAACACGTGCTCACGGCCGAGGAGGCATTCGGACCCGACCACCACCCCGACGTTCCCGACCTCCTCATCGCGTTCCGTACCGACCTCGGCCCGTTCAACGACTGCGAGTCGGACCGCGTAGGCCACATCGAGATGCCGGTCAAGCTGCCGTGGCTGACCCGCACCGGCGACCACACCGTGGAGTCGCGCGTGTGGGCGGTGGGCCCGGGCATCGCGGCCGGATCACGCATCGACGGCGGCAACGTGCTCGACGTGGCCCCCACTGCGCTCGCGCTCCTCGGCGTGGCGCTGCCGGAGGCTCTCGACGGACATCCTCTGCTCGCGCCGCAACTCAGCTGAACGCGCACTCGCGTGGCTTCAGCTCAGCTGGCCGTCGGGCGTCTCGGTGTGCGCACGATCGCCAGGCCCTCGGGAATGTCGAGCGCCTCGAGACGATCGCCCTCGGCCTCGATCGAGAGCTCTCCACCCATGATCGGTATCTGCTCCAGACGCAGCGCGCCGATCCACTCCGGGATCGCCGGGGCGATGTGCAGCTCCGCGTTGCGGATGTCGGGCTCGAAGCGCAGCATCGAGCGCAGGAACAGCAGCGGCGAAGCAGCGGCCCACGCCTGCGGTGAGCACGAGGTGGGATAGCTCACCGGGAAGCCGAACTCCGCGCGCGACAGCCCGGCGAACAGCTCCGGGAGCCGATGCCCGAAGAACGCGCCCGCCTCGACGATGCCGCGCATCACCTGGTGGGCTTCAGCGATGAGCCCGTAGCGCATCAGGCCGGCGGCGCAGATTGCATTGTCGTGCGGCCAGACGCTCCCGTCGTGATAGCTGATCGGGTTGTAGCCGACCAT
>DASVIY010000206.1:0-11120 GCA_036386195.1 Acidimicrobiia bacterium
CCGTCAGCGAGCCGGGCCAGCACGCCGCGACCAGCAGCCGCGCCTCGTCGCGCACGTCGACGGCCCACGCGTCGATTGAATCCGGATCGCCGAGGTGCACGATCACCGGATGAGTCGTGGGGCGCCGCTTGACCTCGAAGAGCCGCCGCAACGCGCGGGGGTTCGCGGCGTCCGCGCCGAGGCCGTAGACCGTCTCGGTCGGGAACGCAACCAGTCCACCGGAGCGCAGCACGGCGGCAGCGCGCTCGATCTCGCTGTCACCGACGGCCATACCGTCTGGTCGCGTCACCACAAAGAACGCCCGCCCGCTACCAGTAGTTGATGCGGGTGGCGCGTTCTTCGACGACATCGAGGTCGTCGGTCCACGCGCCGGACGACAGGTACTTCCAGCCCGCGTCGGGAAGCAGCGTGACGACGGTGCCCGACTCCATCGTCTCGGCCATCTTGGCGGCGCCGGCAATCGCCGCGCCCGACGAGATGCCGGCGAACACACCGCAGTCGAGCAGCAGCCGCCGCAGCCACTCGATCGACTCCCGCGGCCGCACGATCATCTTCCGGTCGAGCAACGCGCCGTCGAAGATCGACGGCACGAACCCGTCGGCGAGGTTGCGCAAGCCCTGCACGAGCTCGCCCGACGGCGGCTCGACGGCGACGACCTGCACACCGGGCTTGTGCTCCTTGAGGTAGCGGCCGGCGCCCATGAGCGTGCCGCTCGTACCCAGGCCGGCGACGAACACGTCGATCTCCGGGCAGTCACGCAGGATCTCGGGCCCGGTACCTTCGTAATGCGCGAGCGGGTTGGCGGGATTGCCGTACTGAAAGAGCATCACGAGCGTCGGGTCGTCGGCCGAGAGCTTCTCCGCGAGGCGGATCGCGCCGTTGCTGCCTTCGTCGCCGGGTGAGAGCGTGACGTCGGCACTGAAGATCTCGAGCAGCTGCCGTCGCTCGATCGACACGTTCTCGGGCATCACCACGCGCAGGCCGTACCCGCGGAGGCCCGCGACCATCGCCAACCCGATCCCGGTGTTTCCCGACGACGGCTCGAGGATCGTGTCGCCGGCGTGGAGCAGGCCGTCGGCCTCGGCCATCTCGACCATCTTCAACGCGATGCGGTCTTTCGACGAGCCGCCCGGGTTCTGGCCTTCGAGCTTGGCGTAGATCTTGACCGCTGGATTGGGTGACAGCGCGTGCACGCCGACGAGCGGCGTGTCGCCGATCACTCCGAGGATGCTCTCGTGACGGGCCATGTGCCGGCGCGCTCGCCGCGCGCTCAGCCGCCGGCGACGGCGGGCAGGATGGAGACGACGTCGCCGTCGCTCAGCTTCGTGTCGAGCTGATCGAGATACCGGATGTCGTCGTCGTTGCGGTACACGTTCACAAACTTGTGCAGCGTGCCGTCGCCGTCGACGACCTGGCCCTCGAGCCCCGGATACCGGGTGGTGAGGTCGTGGAGAACGTCACCCACGGTTGCTCCTTCGGCCGTCACGGACACCTCGCCATCCGTATGGGTGCGCAGCAACGTGGGCAGACGAACTTCGACCGACACAGCGGACCTTCCAGTAAGACGACAATTTCAGCTTACAAGCCCGACCTCAATGGTCGACATTTCGTTCACTCGCCGGTTCTCCGCCGTCACCCATTTCGTTTACTCGAGGAATCTGCCCGCAACATTTCGTTTACTCGAGGAATTACCCCGGTATTTGGCGGGAATACCACGAGTGAACGATCGGCTTCAGTGGTCGGGGAGGGCGATCGCGACTTCTGCTATCTCGCCGTCGCGGATGCGGTAGGCGCGCATGAGCGGCGTCTCGTCCTTGAGGCTGACGAGCGCGTAGATCCAGCCCGGCTCCATCGCCTGGCGCACGTCGGTGGCCGACGGGTAGGCCTCGGTGTGGGTGTGGGAGTGCCAGACGCCGACGAGCGCTCCCCCATCGGTTTCGGCGGCGCGCATCGCCTTGATGAGATCGCGCGAGTCGACGGTGTAGGTGCGCGTGGACTCGTCGGCGTTGCGGCACGGGTACACCGCCGTCACGTCGCCCGTCGGCTCACCGTTGCCGGCGACCGGCCCACCGAAGAGCCCGCACGCCTCTTCCGGAAAGCCCTCGTGGCAATGCGCGACGATCTGGTCGTACTGCTCGCGCGTCAGTCGCAACGTCGGTGTTGCAGAGCTCATCCGCGCGCTCAGCTCGACGCCGCGGCGTCGTTGATCGCGCGCCACACCTTCTCTGGAGTGAGCGGCATGTCGAGGTGGCGCGCGCCGTACGCCGACAATGCGTCGATCACCGCGTTCTGCACCGCGGGCGTCGATCCGATGGTTCCCGCCTCCCCCACGCCCTTCGCCCCGAGCGGGTTGAGCGGCGTGGGCGTCTCGGTGGTGCCGACCGTGAAGCTCGGCAGCTCGGCTGCGCTCGGCACCGCGTAGTCGAGCAGCGTGGTGGTGAGCGGGTTGCCGTCGTCGTCGTACACCACGCCTTCGAACAGCGCTTGCGCCGCACCTTGCGCGATCCCGCCGTGTTGCTGGCCCTGAAACAGCATCGGGTTGAGCACCCGACCCGCGTCGTCGACGCCGATATGACGGATGAGCTCCACCTTGCCGGTCTCGGTGTCGAGCTCGATCACGGCGATGTGCGTGCCGAACGGGAAGCTCGACGACCCCTGGTCGAAGTCGAGCGCGTGCGCGAGGCCGGGCTCCATGCCCTCGGGCAGCTTCGCGGGATCGGTCGCCGCAAGGGCCAGCTCGCCCCAGCTGAACGCGCGCGCCGGCACGCCCGCGACGCCGACCGTGCCGCCGTCGTGCACGACGATGTCGTCGGCGCCCGCTTCGAGCAGGTGCGCGGCGAGCTCCTTCGCCTTCTCGAGCACGCCTTCACTGGCTCGGTACAGCGCGCTCCCCCCGATCTGCAAAGACCGGGAGCCGCCGGTGCCGCTCCCGCGTGCGACGAGCGCGGTATCGGATTGCACGAGGCGCACCGACTCCATGGGCACACCGAGCCGGTCGGAGATGATCATCGCGAACGCCGTCTCGTGACCCTGGCCGTGCGCGGACGTGCCGACGGTCGCGGTGACACTGCCGTCAGTTTCGATCTCGACCTTGCCGTACTCCTGGAACTGGCCACCTGCGGTGATCTCGACGTAGCACGACACACCGATACCAAGCTGCTTCACGTCGCCGCGCGCTCGACGCTCGGCCTGGTCGGCACGGAGTTCGTCGTAGCCGGCAAGTCGCACGGCTTCGTCGAGCGCCTTCGCGTACTCGCCGACGTCGTACGTCGCGCCGGTGAGCGTCTTGATCGGAAAAGCCTCGGGCGGGATGAAGTTGCGCCGCCGAATCTCGACCGGGTCGATGTCGAGCTCGTCGGCAGCCATGTCGACGATGCGTTCGAGCAACGCGGCCGCCTCCGGACGGCCCGCACCGCGGTACGCGCCCATGGGCACGGTATTGGTCACCGCGCTGATCGCGTTGAACTCGATCTTGGGAATCACGTAGACGCCTTGCCCCATGACGCGTGTGAGGAACGGCAGGAACGCGCCGATGCCCGGATACGCGCCGGCGTCCTGCACCACTCGGGCGCGCAGCCCCGTGAACGTGCCGTCGCGGCGCAGGCCGAGCTCGACGTGTTGCACCTGACCGCGCCCGTGCACCATGGCGAGCATGCTCTCCGAGCGCGTCTCGGCCCACTTGACCGGGCGAACGAGGTCGCGCGCGAGCCGCGCCGTGATCAGGAACTCGGGATACAGCCCGGCCTTCGCGCCGAAGCCGCCGCCGACGGTGACGGCGCGCACCCGAACCGCGTCGGGTGCCATGCCGAGCAGCGGCGCAATGTCGTCGCGCAAGCCGAACGGCCCTTGTGTCGGCACCGTCAGCGTAAGGCCGCCGCCGTCGGCGTCGGGCTCGGCGAGGATGCCATTGGGCTCCATCGGCACCGGCGCGAGCCGCTGGTTGACGAAGCGACCGCGCACCACGACCTCGGCCTCGTCGAGGACCGTGGGATCCTCGCCGAACGCGAACTCGATCGCGACGTTGCTGCCGTGCTCGGGATGCAGCACGGCAGCGCCGTCGGCAAGCGACGCTTCGGGATCGAGGATCGTCGGCAACGGGTCGTAGTCGACGACGACGAGCTCGGCCGCGTCGACGGCCTGCGCACGCGTCTCGGCAACGACGGCCGCGACCATGTCGCCGACGAACCGCACGACGTCGCGCGCCAGGGCCGGGCGGGTGAGGGTGGGCGGCAGCATCGAGAAGCCGCGCACCGGCGGGAGGTCGAGATCCGCCGCGGTGTATGCGCCCACGACGCCCGGCATCGCCGCGGCCTCCGACGTGTCGATCGATTCGATCCGCGCGTGCGCGATGGTGGACCGGACGAAGACGACGTGGAGGAGACTGTCGACTTTGAGGTCGTCGAAGTACTGCGCCTCGCCCCGCAGCACGGCCGGGTCTTCGACGCGCCGCACAGGGTTGCCGAGGATCGATCCCGAAGTTGCCATGAGTGCGGACTCTACCGGGGGCCTGTCAACCGTCGGGCGAACGCAAGTCGGCCGCTACGATCCTCGCCATGACCGTGCGCAGCAAGGCGGCTCGCGTTCGCAACGCGCTCCGAGGGCATCGAGCATCGCCCACGCCCGCGCCGCGGCCCGAGCACGTGTCGATCGACGACCAGATCGCACCCGGAGGCGACGCGCCCGTCGACGTGCGCGAGCTGCTGCAGACCTACACGGTGGAGCAACTCGCCGAGACCGCCGACGAGTACTACCGCAAGAACCTCGAAGGCATCGACTACTACTACGCGAAGCCGCTCACCAGCGTCGACGAGACGCCCGATTTCCTCATCTGCTTCTCGCAGGTGCTCGCGGGCGTCCGACCCGTTCCCGGGATGCGCGTGCTCGACTTCGGTGCCGGCACCGGCTGGACCACGCGGTTCCTCACGCAGCTCGGCTGCGAGACGATCGCGTGCGACGTGTCGGTCACCGCGCTCGAGATCGCAAAGGAGCTGTTCAAGCGCCAACCGGTCGCGGGCCCGCAACCCGAGCCGAGCTTCTTGGCGTTCGACGGCCAGCACATCGATCTGCCCGACGAGAGCATCGACCGGATCATCTGCATCGACGCGTTCCATCACGTTCCCAACCCCGACGCGGTGTTGCGCGAGTTCGGGCGGGTGCTGAAGCCCGGCGGCATCGCCGGCTTCCAGGAGCCCGGCCCCAACCACTCGAAGAAGGCGCAGAGCCAGCTCGAGATGAAGCAGTTCACCGTGATCGAGAACGACATCGTGATGCGCGAGATCTGGGGCTGGGCGCAGGACGCGGGATTCACGAGCCTGAAGCTCGCGGTGTTCACCGCCGAGCACTTTCAGACCTCGGTCGAGGGCTACGAGGACTTCCTCAACGGTGGCATCACGACGCACCACTACTACGAGCACCTTCGGCGTTTCGTCGACGACCGTCGCATCTTCTTTCTCGGCAAGGGTGATGTCGCGGTGGCGGACAGCCGCGAGCGGCGTGGGCTGGTTGCCGAGCTCGCGGTCACGCCCGACAGCACGACCGTCCCGGCAGGCGGCTCGGTCACGGGCGCGATGCGGGCGAAGAACACGGGCACCAACGTGTGGCTGTCGTCCGACGCGCCCCTCGGGCCGGTGCTGTTCGGCGTGCACCTGTTCGACACCGATCACCTGCCCATCGAGCGCGACCACGCGCGCATCCCGTTGCCCAACGGCGACGTCGCGCCCGGCTCGACGGTCGAGACCCGCTTCAAGATCCCCGCACCCGCAACGCCCGGCACCTACAGCTTGGAGTTCGATCTCGTCGCCGAGCACGTGTGCTGGTTCGAGATCAACGAGTCGCGCACGGTGTCGATCGAGATCACCGTCACGGGCTAGACGATGTCGCGCCGCGGCGACCAGCAGGTCATCACCAACCGCAAGGCCCGCTACGACTACCTCGTGCTCGACACGTTCGAGTGCGGCATCGTGCTGCAAGGCGCCGAGGTGAAGTCGATTCGACAGGGGCGGGCCAACTTGCAGGACGCGTACGCACGGGTCGACGACGGCGAGATCTGGCTGTTCGGCATGCACGTGGCGCCGTACGAGTTCTCGCGCGGCGACCTCGATCCGGTCCGGCGGCGCAAGCTGCTGCTCCACGCCAAGCAGATCGTCACCCTCGAGAGCGCGGTCAACGAGCAGGGCGTCGCCCTCGTGCCGCTACGCGTGTACTTCAAGGACGGACGGGTGAAAGTCGAGCTCGCGATCGCCAGGGGCAAGCGCGCCTACGACAAGCGCCAGGCGATCGCCGAGCGCGACGCGAAGCGAGAGGCCGAGCGCGCGATGAAAGGCGATCGTCGCGACTGAGGGCGATCTCCTCTCCCGCCGTCCACACCCACGCCGGTGTGCCATTGGGTCGTCGACCGGTCGCCCGGTACAATTGCTTCGTCGCGTTCTGACACGCACCACGCGGCACTTGACATGGGGGTGCGTGGCTTCGATTCTGAGGATCGAGGTGGGTGAAGCGAGCCGACGTCGCCGGATCGTCGTGAAAGAGCCGGCACCAACAATAAATGCCGATCACAACATGGCACTTGCTGCTTGATCACTGATTAAGTAGCCGTCCGTTCCGGTCCTGCTGCTCGGCCGGATGACGGGCGTCATTCAGAGTGGCTCACCGCTTGGACGTGCCTCATGGCCCGGCGGGACATCACAGTGGGGCTGGGAGCACCGCACGCTGCCGGTGAGTAGCGGAGCTCCGAGATCTTTTCACCGGCTGCGCTCGGAGAATCCCCACCAACAGCTCGGAAGACGCGGGTTCGACTCCCGCCACCTCCACGACGAATGCCCTGGGCAACACGTCGCCGGCGGCGCCATGGTCACGCCGGCCGCTGGAGCTGACGGAGCGCGCCGCGGTCCGTCGACCGGGAGCGTTGCTACAGCCGCGCGATCCAGCCGCCGTCGACGAGGATCGTCTGCCCCGTGATCCAGTCGCCGGCCCGGGAGCAGAGGAGCAGCAGCGTTCCGATCAGGTCCTCGGGCGGTCCCGACTTCTTGCCCGGGATCGCGGCCGCGAGCGCCTCGCGGAACGGGGAATCCTTCGGCAGCGAGGCGTAGGCACTCTCGTTGTCGACAAGGCCCGGTGCGATGGCGTTGACGTTGATGTTCCGGCCGCCGAGCTCGGACGCGAGGTTCACCGTGAGCCCGTGCAGCGCGTACTTGCTCACGCCGTAGATCCCGCCGGGCATGAACGCACCCGCGGACAGCCCGTTGATGATGCGGCCACCACCGCGCGCTTCCATCGCAGGCAGCACGGCCTGGATACAGAGCAACGGTCCTCGCAGGTTCACGTTCATCACGCGGTCCCACTGATCCACCGGCATGTTGCCGAGCCCGTAGGGCGGCAGGTCGGTCATGACCGCGGCGTTGTTGACGAGGACGTCGATGCCGCCAAACGCGTCGACTGCGGCGCGGGCCATCGCGGTCGCCGACTCGAGGGACCGAACGTCGACGCCGGTGCCCGCCGCCGCGTATCCGTCTGCCGCGAGCTCGGCCGCGGTCCGCTCCGCGGCGTCGGCGGCGACGTCGGCCACGACCACCGACGCGCCCGCCTCGCAGAGCGCCTGCGCGTACACGACGCCGATGCCACCAGCGCCGCCGGTGATCACGGCGACCTTGCCCGAGAGATCGAAGAGGTCTGCAACCGCCATGCCCTTGACGCAAGCACATCCGTGTGATCGAGTCAAGCCACCTAGCTTGAATTCTAAGCTATCTTGATTGACCCGGCCGGGACGCTCGACGAGAGGAGCTTGCATGGCAATCGATCGCACCGTGCCCACGGTGCACCTGCACATCGGGGGCGAGCAGCGCACGTCCGGTGGCGGCGGCGTCCACGAGCACGTGTTCCCGGCGACGGGCGAGGTCCAGGGCCTCGTGCCCCTCGCCGGTCCGGCCGACGTCGACGCTGCCATCACCGCGGCCCGCGCCGCATTCGAGACCTGGCGAACGTGGACGCCCTGGCAACGACGCGACGCGCTCGTCCACCTGGCCCAGCTGCTCGACGGCGCCCGGGACGAGCTGGCGCGCTTGGCCGTGCTCGACAACGGCATGACCTACGGCATCGCGCAGTTCACCGCGAGCTCCGTCGTCGACTACGCCCGCTACTACGCCGGATGGACCGACAAGGTCGAAGGCCGCGTCACCTCGTCGCCCGCGCACGGACGGGAACTCGCGTTCACGGCACCCGAACCGTACGGCGTGATCGGGATCATCATCACGTGGAACGGCCCGCTCGTCTCGATCGGCATGAAAGTCATGCCCGCGCTCGCGGCCGGCAACGCGGTGGTGATCAAGCCGTCCGAGCTCACGCCGTACGCGACCGAGCACTTCATGGAGCTCGTCCGTGAGGCCGGCATCCCCGCGGGCGTCGTCAACATGCTGCCCGGCACGGCCGAAGCCGGTGAGACACTCGTCCGCCACCCAGCGGTGCAGAAGATCAGCTTCACCGGCGGCCCGACGGCCGCCCGGAGCATCCTCGCCGGCTGTGCGGAGACCCTGAAGCCCGCAGTGCTCGAGCTCGGCGGGAAGTCCGCATGCCTCGTGTTCCCCGACGCCGACCTCGAGGCAGTGGCCTTCATGGCGAGCGCCTCCGTCCTCCAGACGCTCGCGGGACAAGGCTGCGCGCTCGCCACCAGATTGGTCGTGCACGACAGTGTCTACGACGAGCTCGCCGAGAAGGTCGTGGGCTACACGCGCGACATCAAGCTCGGCGATCCGTTCGACCTCTCCACGGGCATTGGACCGGTGGTCAGCCGGAACGCGCAGGAGCGCATCATCGGCATGATCGAACGGGCGCAGGCCGACGGCTCGGGAAAGCTGCTGATCGGAGGCGGCATCCCGGGTGGTGAACTCGCCGGCGGCTTCTACGTCGAGCCGACCGTCTTCGGCGACGTCCGCCCCGACAGCGAGATCGGCCAGGTCGAGGTGTTCGGACCGGTGCTCTCACTGATGCGCTTCCACACCGAAGAGGAGGCGCTGGAGATCGCGAACGGGACGTCCTACGGTCTCGCCTCCTACATCTGGACCCAGGACATCGGGCGGATCAACCGGCTCGTCCCGCGGCTGGAGGCCGGCGGCGTGTACGTCAACGGTGCGTCGCCGGTGATCGGCTGCGAGCTTCCGTTCGGCGGCGTCGGCATCTCCGGTTTCGGGCGCGAAGGCGGCCTCGAAGGCCTCCTGGAGTTCGTGCGCACGAAGGCGGTCGCGATCGCATGACGGTGCCCTTCGATCTCGACGGCGCGGTCGCCGTACTCACCGGCGCCGGAAGCGGCATCGGCCGGGCGACGGCGCGCTCGCTCGCGGATCGAGGCGCGCGCGTGGCCGTGAGTGATGTCGACACCGAGCGCGCCGAGGAGACGGCCGCGCTCGTCGTGACCGCGGGCGGCGAGGCGATCGCAGTCAAGGTCGACGTCGCGCGACAGTCGGACCTCGAAGACCTGCGAGACCGTTGCCTGCAGCGATTCGGCCGCGTCGATGTCGTGTTCAACAACGTCGGCGTGATCGCGATGGGCGCGCCCGAGTCGCTGCCCATCGAGGCCTGGCAGCGCATGCTCGACCTCAACCTGCTGAGCATCGCCCGCAGCAACCTCGTCTTCCTTCCGCTGCTCCTCGCGCAAGGCCGCGGCCACGTTGTGAACACGGCATCGGCGTCCGGGCTACTCGCGTACGGGTTCGACCGGCTCCCCTACGTCGCCAGCAAGCACGCCGTCGTCGGTGTCACCGAGGCGCTCGCGCTCTATCTCGGGCCGAAGGGCATCGGCGTGACGTGTGTGTGCCCGTCCGGCGTGATGACGAACATCGTCGAGCAGATCACCTTCTACGGCGAGGCGGCGTCGCCGCGAGCGCCGCAGCACCCGGTTGTCGACGCGGACGTTGTCGGCGAACTCGTTGCCGACGCGGTGACGGCCGGCACGTTCCTCGTGGTGACCGCACCCGAGATCCTCGATGAGCTCCGCGAACGCGCCTCGGATCCCGAGGCCTACGTGCAGCGGATGATCAAGGAACAGCAGCCGTGACGCGCGTCGGGTTCATCGGCCTCGGCAGCCAGGGCGCGCCGATGGCTCGTCGGATCGTCGACGCCGGCTACCCGACAACGTTATTGGCGCGGCGGCCCGCGACGCTCGAGCCCTTCGCCGATACCGCGGCCGTGACGGTCGCGACACTGGCACGGCCATGACCGCCGACGACCTGTATCGCGCCGTGATGATGGTGGACCCGCCGGCCGGACATTCTCCGCTGGACGCGGCGGAGCGCGAGCATCTCTTCGGGGTCGTGTGGAACCGTCCCGGCTTGAGTATTCGCGACCGCAGACTCGTCAGCCTCGTGTGCGTCAGCGCGGCGGTCGATGCGCCCGCGATGGACGCGCATGTCTATGCCGCGCTCGCGAGCGGCGATATGACCGTCGAGCAGCTGAACGAGTTCACGCTGCAGTTCGCCGTGTACTGCGGCTGGCCGAGGGCTTCCCAGCTCGAGATGTCGGTGCGGACGCAGTGGCAGCGCATCCATGACGAGCGTGGCGAGCCCACACCGGCGTTCCCACAGCTTGGCGTCGAAGATCTCGGTATCTCGGACCCCGCGCGGCGGATCACCCAGGGTGTCGAGTGCTTCGAGGAGATCAGCCTCGTGCAGGCGCCACCGCAGGACTCGCCGTACTTCTATGCCGGGATCCTCAACTTCGTGTTCGGTCACCTCTGGCAGCGCCCGGGGCTCACGCGCCGCGAACGCCGGCTCATCACGATCCCGTGTGCCGGCGTGTCGGATGCGATCGGCCCGATCTGGTCGCACGTCACGTCGGCGCTCGGTTCCAGTGACGTGTCCTACGACGAGATGCAGGAGCTCATTGTGCATTTCAGTGCTTACGCGGGGAGGCCGCGGGCGGAGGTGCTCCAGAACGTCTCCGCCCAGTGGCAGGCTGCGCACGGATGACCTACGCCGACGCCGACGCCGACGCGAAGTCCGCCAGCGCGCTTCGCATCGTGCTTGCGGCCGAACGGCTGTTCGCGTTCCACGGGATCGACGGCGTCTCGCTCCGGCAGATCTCGATCGAAGCCGGCGTCTCCAACAACTCGGCCGTCCACTACTACTTCGGTT
>DASVIY010000207.1:0-5641 GCA_036386195.1 Acidimicrobiia bacterium
CATCACCGCCGGCAAGGGCGGGGGCACGGGCACGGGTGGCGCACCGATCGTCGCCGAGGTTGCCAAGCGCATTGGCGCGCTCACCATCGGCGTCGTCACGAGGCCGTTCACGTTCGAAGGGCGGCGCCGCTCGGTGCAGGCCGAGAACGGCATCCAACTTCTCAAAGAGAAGGTCGACACGCTCATCATCATTCCCAACGACCGTCTGCTCCAGGTCTCCGACGAGAAGACCTCGATGCTCAACGCATTCAAGATGGCCGACGAGGTTCTGCTGCAGGGTGTGCAGGGCATCACCGATCTCATCACCACGCCGGGGCTCATCAACACCGACTTTGCCGACGTGAAGATGATCATGACCAACGCCGGCTCCGCGCTGATGGGGATCGGCTACGCGTCGGGTGAGGGCCGCGCCGTGAACGCCGCCCGCGCCGGCATCTCGAGCCCGTTGCTCGAAGCGAGCATCGAAGGCGCGCGCGGCATTCTGCTCAACGTGTCGGGCCCGTCCGACCTCGGCTTGTTCGAGGTCAACGAAGCGGCCGAGATCATCGCACAGGCGGCCCATCCCGATGCCAACATCATCTTCGGTGCGGTGATCGACGATGCGCTCGGCGACGAAGTGCGCATCACCGTCATCGCGGCGGGCTTCGATCGCTACGAGGGTGAGCGTCAGCTCGGGGCAACCGGGCTCGGTCTGCGTGACGACGAGGAAGTGTTCAGCAGCGGCGACACGGAGATCACGCTCGACGACGACGAGTTCGACGTCCCCGAGTTTCTCCGCTGAGCCTCGCCGGCGCTTCGGGCGGCGGCGGTCGGCGACATCAGGGCAATGATCGAGCGGTCGATCGGGCGCACGCGGATCGTGTTCACGGACCGTCATGGCGGCGCGTCGGCGGGTCCGTACGCCTCGCGCAATCTCGCTGATCACGTGGGCGACGCGCCCGAGGCCGTTGCGCAAAACCGCGCCCGGCTCTGCGAGGAGCTCGATATCGCGCCGGCATCATGGCGGTGGCTGCGCCAGGTCCACGGCGCCCACGTCGTCGAAGCCGAACCCGAAACCGCGCCGCAGATCGCGCCGGAGGCCGACGCCGCCATCGTGACGACGGCCGGCGTCGCGCTGACGGTGCTGACCGCCGACTGCGGGCCCATTGCGCTCGCGTGCGGCGATGCGGCCGGGGTCGTGCATGCGGGATGGCGCGGGCTCGAGTCGGGCGTTGTCGGCGCGGCGGTTGATGCACTCCATCGGGTGAGCGCGGGACCGGTGCGTGCGGTGCTGGGCCCGTGCATTCACGCCGATCATTACGAGTTCGGCGCGGAGGAGCTCGCCCGGCTGGGCGCGCGCTTCGGCGACAAGGTGTGCGCCACGACCAGCACGGGCAGGCCGGCGTTCGACCTTCCGGCAGCCGTACGCGTCGCGCTCGCGCGTGCGGGCGTCGACGAGCTCGACGATGTCGACGTGTGCACCGCCTGCTCGCCGGACCACTTCTCGCACCGACGGGATGGTGTCACCGGCCGGCAAGCGCTCGTCGCCGTGCGCGGGCGATGAGTGGCGACGTCGGCGCCGCGGTCTCCGACGTGCGCGCGCGCATCGATGCGGCGGCGCGCCGGGCGGGACGCGATGCACGCTCGATCACGCTCGTAGCCGCGACGAAGACGGTCCCGGTCGATGCCATACGCGCCGCGCTCGATGCGGGCGTCGCCGACCTGGGGGAGAACCGGGCGCAGGAGCTCCTGGCCAAGGCGCCCGAGATCGCCGCATCCGGCCGCGGTGACGCGCCGCGCTGGCATTTCCTGGGTCAGCTGCAGCGGAACAAGGTGCGGGCGCTCGCGCCCTGGGTGCAGTGCTGGCATTCGGTTGACCGGGCGGCGCTCGGCCCGGCCATCGCCCGCCACTCGCCGGGAGCCCGCGTGCTCGTGGAGGTCGACCTGGCTAACGAGCCGCGCAAGGGAGGCTGCCCGGCTGCCGGCGCCGCTGCACTGGTCGGCGCGCTGCGTGGCGACGGGCTCGCCGTGCAAGGGCTCATGACCATGCCCCCGCACGGCGATGATCCGAGGCCGTGGTTCGCGCAGCTGCGCCACCTCGCGGCGGAGCTGGGACTGCCGGAGCTGTCGATGGGCATGACCGACGATTTCGAGATCGCGATCGAGGAGGGCGCGACGATCGTCCGGATCGGGCGAGCGCTGTTCGGTGAGCGACCGGTCCGCCAAGTCGGTGGGGCGCGAAGATAGGCTGCACGTTCAGGAGGAAGGCGGCAATGGCTTCGATGTGGCGTCGAGCGATGGTCTATCTGGGACTGCAAGATGACGACGAGTACGACCAGTACGACCACTACGACCAGTACGACTACGAAGACGAGGACCGGGAGCCCGACGCGCGTGTCCGCGACCATCGCGGCGCGCGCGAGCCACGTGAGCAGAAAGAGCCCGCGGCCGAGAAGACGGGCAGCGGATCGGTTCGAGCCTTGGCGCGTGATGACGCCGGTCCGACCGGCAGCCCGCGACCTCCGGTGATCCGCACGGTTCCCACCAACGCCGCGCGGGTGCATGTGGTCGAGCCACACGGCTTCAACGACGCGCAAGAGGTCGGTGACCGGCTCAAGGAGAACCAGCCGGTCATCCTCAATCTCCAGGGTCTCGGTCGTGAGCTCCAGCGGCGCCTCATCGACTTCTCGAGCGGCCTCGCGTACGCGGTGGGCGGATCGATGTCGCGCGTCGCCGATCAGGTGTTCCTACTCACCCCGACCAACGTCGAAGTGTCGGAGGAAGAGAAGGAGCGGCTCCAGGCGCGCGGTCTGTATCGCGCCTGAGCCGATCCCATGGGAATTCTCTCCGCGTTGCTCACGGTCTTTCTCGTGCTGCTCTTCGTGCGCATGATCTTCTCGTGGATTCCGCAAAACCCCGACTCGGGTCTCGCGCCCATCTCGCGGATCGTGTACGACCTCACGGAGCCCGTGCTTGCACCCGTCCGCCGGGTCGTCCCGCCCGTCGGAATGTTCGATCTCTCGTTCCTTGTCGTGTTCATCATCGTGAGCTTGCTGCGCGCGTACGTGGCGGGCATGTGATTCGGCTGCTGACGCCGCCGAGGGCGACCCACGGAGCGTTCCACCACCCACCCCGTTCTCGCCGCTAAAATGCCCGCCATGGACGTTTCCCCCAAGGAACTGCTCGACAACGACATTCGCGAAGCCTGGCGTGGTTACAACCGCGAGGACGTCGAAGCCCTGCTCGAGAAGGCCGCGGCCACGATCGAAGGCCTCGGCGAGAAGGTCAAGCAGCTGAGCGACCGGGTCAGGGCCGCCGAGACCGACATGAGTCACGGCAAGGAAACCGAGGACATGCTGCACCGCACGCTGCTGCTGGCGCAGCGCACCGCGGATGAAGCTGTCACCGAGGCACAGACTCGCGCCCGCCAGCTGCTCGAAGACGCGGAGAACAAGTCGCGCGCCCTCGTCACCGAGGCAGAGGCCAACGCCCGCCGGGTCTCCGACGACGAACGCACCCGACTCGAGAACGAGATCCTCGATCTGGCCTCGCGGCGCGAGGCGCTCACCGGCGACGTCGATGCGCTCGAACAGTACGAGTCGGAGTACCGCGGCCGGCTGCAGCGCGCGCTCGAATCCGATCTGGAGATCCTGAAGCAGCAGACGGTCGGACCGTCGGTCCCGCGACCGCAACTGAGTGCGGTCGAGATTCCCGTGCTGGCCGAGGGCTTCGCGCGTCCCGCGCTCGTGGTCGAGGAGCCGGTCGCCGAGGAGCCGGTCTTCGAGGAGCCGGTCTTCGAGGAGCCCGCGGCCGAGGAGCCTGCGGCAGAAGAGCTCGCGGCAGACGAGCCCGCGGCAGACGAGCCCGCGGCCGAGAATCCCGAGGTCGACAACGAAGCGGAGCCCGAGCCGGCTACCGCGAGCGGCGGCGACGAGCCGTCGGGCGAGCCGAACGTCGATCTCACGGCGACCGGCGACGTCGAGAAGTTCGAGGCGTACGTGCCCGAAGCCAAGACGGCCGAGCCCGCGAATGCCGATGCCGGCAACGGTGTGGCCGCTGCGGAGACGCCGGGGGCCGAGGCAGTCGAGGGCAAGATGCTCGACGACGACGCCTTCTTTGCCAGCCTCCGCGAGGCGGTGCGCGACGACGCGCCGCTCGGGCCCCGCGACGACGAGGCTGCCGAGGCCGGCTTCTTCGATCAGGACGACGCCGACGCCACCAACCGCAAACTCTTCAAGCGCCGCCGCTAGCACCCACCGCGCGCACCCGGGCCGAGACGATCGAGGATTGCCGCGCCGCGCTCACCGGCGATCTCGATCACGTCGAGTCCTTCGACGCTTTGGTCGCGGTCGCGTAGCTCCCATTCCACCGCGAGGACGTCGGCGGCGATTCCCGTGCCGTGCTCGCGGGCCGCGTCCGCGAGCACGCCGTCGGCGAAGAGGGTGACGGCAATGCGATCCGCGATCTCGAAGCCCTTCGCCTTGCGGAGGTCGTTGAGCGCGCGGATCAACTCGCGTGCGATGCCCTCGCGGCGCAGCGGCCCGTCGAGCGTCGTGTCGAGCGCGACGGCGTAGCCGTTCTCCTGGGCGAGCGCGAGCGCCTCGTGTGATGCAGCGCGAATGTCGATGTCGTCGGCATCGACGTCGATCGTCGAGCCGTCCGCGAGCGTGACCGTGTACACCCCGCGATCGTCGAGGGCGCGCGTCACCTCGGCACCGTCGAGCGTTCCGAGCGCTTCCTTGAGCAACGGCATCCGCGGGCCCGCCTTCGGACCGAGCCGTCGGAAGTTGGCCTGCACGGAATATTCGAGCAGCCCCTCGAGGTCGGCGATCGGATCGAGCGCTTTGACATTGAGCTCGTCGGCGACCTCGGCCGCGACCGCAGGACCGAGGGCGCCGCCATCGGGCAGCAGCACGAGCGCGCGGCGCAACGGCTGGCGCACCTTGAGCTTCGCTTCCTCCCGCGCGGCCCGGCCCAGCGTCACCACTTGGCGAGCCACGGCCACTTCGGTTTCGAGCGAAGGGTCGATCGCCGACTCGTCGACCCTGGGCCAGTCGGTGAGATGCACCGACTCGCCGCCGGCGAGGTTGCGGTAGATCTCGTCGGAGATGAACGGGCACAGCGGTGCGAGGAGGCGCGCGATCGTGACCAGACACTCGTGGAGCGTGCTGTGCGCGGCCGGGTCGGACGACTTCCAGAACCGTGGGCGCGACCGCCGCACGTACCAGTTGGACAGGTCGTCGACCAACCGTTCGAGTGCCATCGCCCCGCGAAGCGCATCGAAGTCTTCGAGCGCGGCGGTGACATCGCGCGCCGCACTGTGTAGGCGCGACCGGGCCCACTTGTCGAGCACGTGCTCGGCGGCGACCGGAGCACCGGGTTGCCAGCTGTCGAGGTTCGCGTAGGTCACGAAGAACGAGTAGGTGTTCCAAAGAGTAAGGAGAAAGCGGCGGGTCGATTCGTCGATCCCTTCGAGGAACAGTCGCCGCGGCGTCCAGGGCGAACCGGTGGCGACGAAATACCAGCGCAGGGCATCGGCACCGCGAGAATCGAGGATCTCCCACGGATCGATGACGTTGCCCTTGGACTTCGACATCTTCGCCCCGTCCTTGTCGAGGATGAGGGCGAGGCACAGGACGTTGCGGTACGGCGACCGGTCGAA
>DASVIY010000208.1:0-6418 GCA_036386195.1 Acidimicrobiia bacterium
CCGTACACCGATGCCGACTTGCAGAAGCAGCTCGACGACATGAAGGAGTCAGGACCCGAAGGCGCCGCCGTCGTCGAAGACTTCATTGCCTACACCGACGGCGTCAACAAGCTGCTCGCCGAGGGCAAGGCCAACCCGAGCCTGTTGCCCGCCGAGTACGGCGTGATCGGCAAAGCTCCGGAGCCCTGGCGGGTCACCGACGCGGTGTCGATCGCGTCGGAGGTCGGCGCGCAGTTCGGGAAAGGCGGCGGCCGCGAGGTCGAGAACCTTTGCGGCATCGACAAGCTGACCGCCGCGTACGCCGCGAACACCGAGGCGGCCGAAGCCGCCAAGCCTGCCGGAACCCCCAAGCCCCCCGAAGCGGACGACGCCGCCGCGGCGGCCAGAGACGCGCGGGCCGAGTTCAACCGGCTCAAGTTCGACCACAGCGCCGAGGCGCCGGTCACCTCCAGCCGCGCGGTGTCATACGGCAACAACCTCGGGAAAACTGATCCCAACGCGATTCCGTCCCTGGCGTGCGCGAGCCTGCAACCGGTCGGGGGCGCTCGCGACCCGGTACAGACCGGTGGGCTCGGATCCGGACCGGGACCACTCGCCCTCCCGCCGGCGCTGCAATCACTGCTCGCACAACTCACGCCGGCCGGGCCCAGTCAGGCGGTCGCGCAGACGCCCGCGATGAGCAACGCCATCCTCGTGAGCGGCGCGCACACGACCAATGGACGCCCGATTGCGGTGTTCGGTCCGCAGGTCGGTTACCAGGTACCCGCTGCGTTGGTGGAGAAAGACGTGCACGGTCCCGGCATCGACGCGCGCGGTGTCGGCTTCGCTGGCGTCGACCAGTACGTGTTGCTCGGCCGCGGTCGCGACTACGCGTGGTCTGCGACCTCATCGGGGGCCGACAACGTCGACGACTTCGTGCTCAAGCTCTGCGATCCGAATGGCGGGCCCGTCACGACCGCGTCGATGGGATACGAGTACAAGGGCAAGTGCAAGCCCATCGAGTCGTTCCAGCACGTCGAACATACGACGACCGGCCTCGCGGGAGCAGGCACGCCGACGACGCTCACGTGGACCATCGAACGCACGAGCGATTACGGGCCGCTCGTCGATCGCGGCACGCTCAAGGACGGCACGCCGATCGCAGTGGCGCGCAAGCGCTCCACGTACGGTCGAGAGATTCAGTCGGCGATCGGGTTCAAGCGCCTCAACGACCCCGACACGATGAATGGCGGCCTCGACGCGTTTCGCCGCGCCACCGGCAGCAAGATCGACTACACGTTCAACTGGTTCTACGTCGACGCGACGACGATCGGCTATCAGCATTCGTGCCGGTGCCCGAAGCGGGCGACGGGCACCACGTTCGATCTGCCCGCGTGGGGCAACGGCAAGTTCGACTGGCAGGGATACATCGCCCCCGCCGACCAACCCTGGGATGCGAATCCGCCGGCCGGCTTCATCACCTCGTGGAACAACAAACAGGCCGCGCGCTTCCACCCGGCCGACGACCAGTACAGCTTCGGGCCCGTCCATCGCGTGCAGCTGCTCAACGCGCGCATCACGAAGGCCATCAGCGGTAATCAGAAGGTTGACCGCGCAGCCGTTGTGAGCGCGATGAAAGACGCTTCGACCGCAGACCTCCGCGGTGAAGCCGACTTGCCGCTGCTCCTGCAAGTGCTGACCGACCCGCCGGCCGGCATCGATCCACGCGCGCTCGACCTGCGCGAACGCCTCGAGCTCTGGGCTTCCACAGGTGCACATCGACGCGCGAAGAGCCCCGGCGCGCCCTACGACGACGCGGTTGCGATCGCGGCGATGGACGCGTGGTGGAAGAACATCCCGGGCGCGATGTTCGCCGTGGGCACGACTGATCCGTTCACCGCGCTCGACTTTGCGATCGACGACAACCCGAGCACGCATGGGGGTTCGAGCTTCGACACCGGCGCCTACAGCCACGTCGCGAAGGCGTTGCGTCAAGTGCTCGGACAGCCGGTCACCAGCCCGTTCCCCGCTACCAGCTTCTGCAACGGCGGCACGCTGCCGCAATGCCGGGCGCTGCTCTGGCAGACGCTCGCCAAGACCGTGCACGACCTCGAGACGGAGTTCGGGTCGCCGACGGTCGCCGACTGGCAGCGCAAGCCCGCCGACGACGAGATCCGGTTCACTTCGCTGCTCGTGAGCGTGCCGCCGATGAACTGGGTGAACCGGCCCACCTTCCAGCAGGTCGTCCAACTCGCGACACGGGGCCGGGCCAGTAAGAGCGCCGCGGCCGGTGGCGACAGCAACGCGGGCACGATCGTGCTCGTGCTCATCGCGGGCGCGCTCGTCGCCATCGCGGTCAGCCTGATCGTTCGACGCCGGCACCGCCGGCACGCCACCGCGCCGGCCACACCACCGCGGGAGTAACGCGCATGCGGCTGGCGACCTGGAATGTCAACTCGTTGAAGATGCGGCTGCCCCGCGTCGAGGAGTGGTTGCAGTATGCGCAGCCCGATGTGCTGTGCCTCCAGGAGACCAAGCTCACCGACGACGCGTTCCCGCAGCTGTCGTTCTCCGCGCTCGGTTACGACTCGGTGCACCACGGCCAAGGCCAGTGGAACGGCGTCGCGATCCTCTCTCGCGTCGGCATCAGCGATGTCACCAGCGGCTTCGACCAGGAGCGTGTCGACCCCTACGAAGGCGACGCCCGGCTCCTCGCCGCGACGTGCGGCGAGGTCCGCGTCGTCAGCGTCTACGTGCCGAACGGGCGCGAGGTGGGCACCGAGTTCTACGAGCGCAAGCTCGCGTGGCTCGGCTGCCTGCGCGAGTGGCTCGATGCAACCGCGCGACCGTCGGATCCCGTCGCGGTGCTCGGCGACTTCAACGTCGCCCCCGAAGACCGCGACGTCTGGTCGCCGAAGGCGTTCCGGGGATCGACCCACGTGACACAACCGGAACGTGACGAGCTCACGCGCCTGCGCGACTGGGGCATGGTCGACGCGTTCAGAGCGCTGTACGACGGCGACCGGTTGTTCAGCTACTGGGACTACCGTCGCGGTGACTTCCACGAGCACCGCGGCATGCGCATCGACCTCGTGTACGTGACCGCCCCGCTGGCCGCGCGGCTGCAGTGGGCGATCGTCGACCGAAACGCCCGCAAGGGCAAAGGGCCCTCAGATCACGCGCCCGTCGTCATCGACCTCGCCGACTGAATTGCTCGACCCTGCGCTCGCGCGTCAGGCGGCGTGACTGGGGCTTGGAGTCGAACGCCGCCAGCGGTAGAGCGGCGTTCCGCCCTTCCGCAGCCGCGTGTGGTCGGCGTGGCGGTTGAGTGTCAGCACACGCGCGCCGGGCACGTAGCAGACGCGCTCGACGTCGTCGATCGTTGCACGCTTCGAATCGAGCCCCGCGTCACCGAGCAACCGCGCGCATGCGGCACCGAGTGTGGTGTGCATGAGGTCGGCCACGACAGACGGAAGCGTCTCGTGACATCGCAGCAACCACGAGTGCCGAGCGCCCTCGATGACCACGAGGTCACCGCCCGAGCGCGTCGCGGCCTCGCGAGCCGACGCGAGCGGCACGATGAGGTCGCGATCGCCATGCACGTGGACGACCGGCACCCGGGCGCGAGCGAGGTCGGCGAGCGTCTCCACACTCGGACGAGCGCGCACGACGGCCCAGCCCGCCCGCACCGACAGCCAGGGTCGGGTCACGTGCGTCGCGACCGATCGCGCCGAGCGCCGGCCCAGTGCAACGAGACGGGCCAGGTCGAATGGCACCGTCGCAATGCTGTCGAGCGCGAAGTCGGCCCAGAAGCGCGCATGGCGTTGCGGTGACTCGACCAGGGCCCGGAGGCGCCGGTCCCATGACTCGCCGAGAATCGCGTCGATGAGAATCAGCGCGATCGCGCGGTCGGGATCCTTCGCCGCGACCTCCGCAACCAGCCGCCCTCCCATCGAGTGGCCCGCGAGCACGGCGCGCTCGATGCCGAGGTCGTCGAGCGTCCGCGCCACGAGATCGGCAACGTCGTCAAGCGTCGCCTCGTCGCCGGGTATGTGCTGCGTCGACCCGTGGCCGGCGGCGTCGATCGCAACCACCCGAAACCCGAGGGCCGCGACGCGCGTGAGTGATTCGGAGTACACGCGTGCTTCGGTACCGAAACCATGCACGAGCACGAACGGCATGCCGCGACCGCCCATCGCGACACCGACGCGGTGTCCGTCGGGCAGCGTGATCACCGTGCGTTCGAGTCGAACCGGACCGCGAAACATTCCGCTCATCATCCATGAGATCGGCAAGAAGCTGGTGGACTTGACTCGCAAGATTCTCGCGGAGAGTGCTCGCGACTGCGGCCCGCGCCCGGCCGCGCGCGGAACGTGCTCGCGGAGAGTGACAGTCAGGTCCCGACACGCGCGAGCGCGGCGGTGAGATGGTGGCTCAGCGGCTGACCGACCGCGGCCATGTCGAGTTGGTAGCGCAGCCGGTCGCCTTCGACCTCGACAACGCGTCGCAACGCGGTGACCTCTTTCGCGGTCGTGGTGCCATGCGTTGCCGTGCTCGAGAGCTCCAAGCGGCCGCCGTCCACGGTGCCCTCCGACACTTCGACCACACCCGAGCCGTGCGCGAGCACGAGCTCGACGCGCCCGCCCGGAGCCGGCCGCCAGAAGCCCGTCTCACTGTGCAGCGCGCGGCCGTCGTCGAGTGCCCACGTGCGCTGCCGGTAGTTCAGCCGCGGCTTGCCGTCGTGGCTGACCACCGTCTCCTCCCGGTACGCGAAGTCGGATGTGGTCGGGTAGCCGCCGGCGCCCTCACCGACCCAGGTGCCCAACAGCATCGCCAACCGGCCGACGTCGGGATGCAGCGGTCGCAACGTCACGGCGCGCAGTCTAGATCCGGCGATTCCTCGGCTTCTGCGCACTCGCGGTCGCGCGTCGACGCGACGCGTGCCCCGCTACGAGCTGCGCGCGTTGATGGCCTCGATGATCTTCGGCACGATCTTGTGGACGTCGCCCACGATGCCGAGGTCGGCGACCGAGAAGATGGGCGCCTCGCCGTCCTTGTTGATGGCGATGATGTTGTCGGAGCTCTTCATGCCCACCATGTGCTGCGTGGCACCGGAGATGCCGAGGGCGATGTAGACCTTCGGCTTCACGGTCTTGCCGGTCTGGCCCACTTGCTTCGCGTACGGCACCCAGCCCGCATCGACGATTGCGCGCGTTGCACCGGACGCGCCGCCGAGCAGCTTCGCCAGCCCGTCGACCAACGGCTCGTAGTTTTCCGCAGCGCCGATACCACGGCCCCCCGACACGACAACCGTCGCGTCTTCGAGCTTGGGGCCCTCGCGCTCCTCGACGTGGTGATCCAGCACCTTGGCCTCAGCCGCGCGGCCGAGATCGCCGGCGTCAACCGCCACGACTTCGGCGGCGGCCGTGCCACCGGGCTCGGCTGCGAACGACTTCGGCCGGATCGCCGCGAGGAACGGCTTGGGACCGGTGAACGACGTGCTCACGATCGTGTTGCCGCCGAAGATCGCGGTGCCGACCTTCACGGTGTCACCGTCGAGGTCGACCGACGCACCGTTGGTGAGCACGGGACGGTCGATCTTCGACGACAGCCGGCCGACCGCGTCACGCCCGTCATAGCTCTGCGCGAACAGCACCAGATCGGGTTGGTGCTCCTCGACGAGCTGTGCGAGCACGCCGGCCCCGACGACACCCGGCAGCACGCCGGCGGCATCCGCGTTGTACACCTTCGCCGCGCCGTACTCACCGAGCTGCGGCGCGATTGCGGCAGCGTCACTCCCGATGTAGATCGCCTCCACCGAGTCGCCGATCTCGCGCGCCTTGGTGAGCAGCTCGAGCGTCGCGCTCGTGGGCTTGCCTTCGTCGGACTCGGCGTACACCCACACTTTGGGAAGAGCCATGGTCTCGTCGCCCTTTCTCAGATGGCTTTGAGCTGCTCGAGGAACTCGACGACGCGCTGGTAGGTCTCGCCGTCGTCTTCGATCTTCTCGCCGGCTTCCCGTTCGGGCGCCGCGCTCACCGACACGATCGTCTGCCGCGCACCGGCCCAACCCACGTCGTCGGGGCTCAGACCCAGGTCGGCGACGGTGACGGTGTCGACCGGCTTGTTCTTCGCCGCCATGATCCCCTTGAAGGAGGGGTACCGCGGCTCGACCACACCGGCGGTCACGCTCACGACCGACGGCAGTGAGGCCTCGACCGTGTCGTACCCGGCTTCGGTCTGGCGCTGAATGGTGACCTTGCCGTCGCCGATCTCCACGTGCTTGGCGAACGTCAGTGACGGCCAGCCGAGCAGCTCCGCGACCTGCGGCGGGATCGCGCCGGTGTAGGCGTCGGTCGACTCCGTCGCAGTGAGCACCAGGTCGACGTCACCCGCGCGCTCGACCGCCTTCGCGATCACCTTGGCGGTCGACAGCGAG
>DASVIY010000209.1:0-5515 GCA_036386195.1 Acidimicrobiia bacterium
GGGATGATCCTCTACCGGTTCGCCCATGCCGTCGTCTGGAGCGTGTGCAAAGTGTCCTTCCGGCTGAAGATCATCGGCAAAGCGCGGGTACCGAAGCGGGGCGCGTTCGTCGCGGCGCCGTCGCATCGCTCGTACGTCGACACCCCGTTCTGCGCGTTCATCACCCGCCGACGGATCCGCTTCATGGGGAAACAGGAGCTCTTCCGCAACAAGTTCGCTGCCTGGCTCTTCGGCGCACTCGGTGCCTTCCCCGTCGCGCGGGGCACGGTCGATCGCAGCGCGCTCCGTGAGGCACGAGCGGTGCTCGAGCGGGGCGAACCACTCGCGATCTTTCCCGAGGGCACGCGCCGGACGGGCCCCGAGATCGGCGAGCTGTTCGAAGGCGCGGCATACCTGGCGACGAAGGCGGGCGTGCCGATCGTGCCGGTCGGCATCGGCGGCAGTGAGGAGATCCTGGCGCGCGGCGCGAAGTTTCCGAGGTTCAAACGCGTGGTCGTCGTGGTCGGGGAGCCGATGCAACCACCCGCGCGCGACGCGAGCCGCGTCGAGATCGCCGCACTCACCGAGCGCCTCCAGCGCGAGCTCCAAGCGCTGTTCGACGAAGCCCAGGCGCTCGCGCACCGCTGAGCCGCTCAGGCCGGGTGCGCTTCAGTCGGTGAGGCTCGCGAGCACGTCGGACGCATCGACAGAGCGGTCGTCGCGAAACGGGCCGCCCTGCCCCCGCGCGCCCTGCGGGTCGCCGCCGAACGTGAACGCGGTGAGCGCGTCGAGTGCCGGCATCAGCTCCCGCAGCTCGCGCGGCGGCGGGAAATACTCGTCTTCATCGGTCACGAACACGGGCTGCACACCTTCGATAGGCGCGAGCTTCGCGATGACCGCTTGCACGAGGTCTTCCGGCGCGCTGGCCCCGGCAGTGACGCCGACGACCTCGGCGTCCCCGAGCAGCGCGAGGTCGAGCTCCTCGGGGCCGTCGACGCGCAACACGACCTCGCTGCCGGCTTCGCGAGCCACTTTGGTGAGCGCGATCGTGTTGGACGAGTTGGCGCTGCCGATCACGACGAGCGCGTCGGCGTCGCGGGCGACGGCGATGAGCGCAGCTTGACGGTTGGTGGTCGCGAAGCACAGGTCGTTGCGAGCGGCCGTCCACAGGTCGGGGAACTCGACCCGCGTGCTGTCCATGATCCCTTCCCATTCGTGCAGCGAGAGCGTGGTCTGGGCGAGCAACGCCACTTTCGACGGATCCTTGATGTCGGGCAGCGCTCGCCCGAGGTCGGCCTCGCTCTCGACCAACCGGATGGCGTCGGGCGCCACCGCCAGCGTGCCGACGGCCTCGTCGTGGCCGGCGTGCCCGACGTAGAGGATCGTGAAGCCCTTGGCCGCGCGCACCTTGGCCTCGTGATGCACTTTGGTGACGAGCGGACACACCGCGTTGACGACGAATCGATCGTGGTCCCGAGCGGCGCTGACGACCTCGGGCGCCGAGCCGTGCGCCGACAGCATGAGCGGCGCGCCCGCGGGCACGTCGTCGATGTCGTCCACGAACACGACGCCGAGCTCGCGGAAGCGGTCGACCACGAGCCGGTTGTGCACGATCTCGTGGTAGCAGTAGACGGGCGGCTCGAACACCCGCACCATCCATGCGAGCGCCTTGATCGCCATCTCCACGCCGGCGCAAAAGCCGCGCGGCTCGGCGAGCAGTACTTTGCGAACCGACATCGCATGCGAGGGTAGTGGCGGTCGAAGGCCCGGCACGAAGGGTCCGCTATCGGGTCACGTACAATCCGGCCATGCCTCCTGCACGAGTTCTTGCTGTCGCGCCCGGCTCGCCGGCCGATACGGCGGGCCTGCTTGCGGGCGACGAGATGCTCGCGGTGAACGGCGAGGACCTGCGTGACGTCATCCGGTACCAGGTGCAGGCCGACGAGGCGCTGGTCGAGATCGAGCTGCGGCGCGGCGGCCTCGAGCGGCTCGTCGTGGTCGAAAAGGCCGCAGGCGCCCCGCTGGGCGTCGAGCTGTCGAGCGCCGTGTTCGACCAGGTGCGCACGTGCGACAACCACTGCCCGTTCTGCTTCATCTACCAGCTGCCCAAGGGCATGCGCCGCAGCCTCTACGTGAAGGACGACGACTACCGGCTGTCGTTCCTGTACGGCAACTTCACCACCCTCACACGGTTCACCGAAGCCGACCTCGAACGCGTCATCACCGAGGGGCTGAGCCCGATCTACGTCAGCATCCACGCCACTGATCCCGAGGTGCGCGCGCGGCTCCTTCGTAACCGGCGCGGTGCCACGAGCCTGCGCTGGCTCGGGGCGTTGCTCGACGCCGGCGTCGAGGTGCACGGCCAGGTCGTGGTGTGTCCGGGCATCAACGACGGGGACGTGCTCGGCGACAGCTTGCTCGGCGTCCTCGATCGGTTCCCCCGGCTGGCGACGCTCGGCGTCGTCCCGCTCGGTGTGAGCGCACACTCCACCGAACCGGAGCTTCGCGAGCACAGCGCGGCCGACGCCGCCGCCGTCATCGACATTATCGAGCACTGGCAGCAGCTGTTCCTCGACGCGCTCGACCGCCGGCTCGTGTTCGCGGCCGACGAGTACTACCTCATGGCCGGCCGTGCCTTCCCGCCCGCCGACGCGTACGAAGACTTCGCGCAACACGAGAACGGTATCGGCATGGCGCGCACCTTCGAGACCGAGGTGCAGCGCGCCCTCACCGGTGAGCCCGTTGCCGGCGTGGGTGCACGCGCGGGCTTCTTCGCCTGGGTCGACGGTGCGCCGGCCGAGGGGTACCGGGCGCCTCGCACCAACGGCGACGCGCTCGCGGTCCGGCCCATCTCGCGCGAGCAGCCGGTCGCGCTCATCACCGGCGAGTACGGCGCCCGGGTGCTCGAGCCGCTCCTGCCCGCGCTCCAGCGCGTCGCCGGTGCGCCGGTGCGGGTGCTCCCGGTCGCGAACCGCTTCTTCGGCGGCAATATCGCCGTGACCGGACTACTCACCGGCGCCGACCTGGCTCTGGCCCTCGAGCGCGAGCCCGCGGACCATCGTTATGTGCTCCCCGATGTCGCGCTCTCCAACGGCCGGTTTCTCGACGGTGTCGGGGTTGACGATCTGGGCCGGCCGGTCGAGGTCGTGGGCACCGACGGCGGGTCGCTCGTCGCGTCGCTGCGATGAGCGAGCCGGTCGTCGCGATCGTCGGCCGGCCCAACGTCGGCAAGTCGACGCTCGCGAATCGCATCATCGGTCGCCGCGAGGCGATCGTGCAGGAGCGACCCGGCGTGACGCGCGACCGCAAGGAGCTTTCGGCCGAGTGGCAAGGCCGGCGGTTCCGGGTGGTCGACACAGGCGGGTGGCTCTCGCCGGCGGTCAACACCGACGATCCGTCCGCGCTGACCCGTCAAGTCAGCAAACAGGCCGAGCGTGCGATCGCCGAGGCCGACGTGCTCGTGCTCGTGGTGGACGTGACGGTGGGGATCACCGAAGAGGACGCCCAGGTGGCCAGGATCCTGCAACGCGCCGGCAAGCCGGTGATCGTTGCCGTCAACAAGGTCGACGACGAGAGCCGCGAGGTCGACGCCTGGAGGTTCTCCCGCCTCGGTCTCGGTGCCCCGCACGTGACGTCTGCGATTCACGGCCGGGGGAGCGGCGACCTGCTCGACGCGGTCGTCGCGGCGCTGCCGCCGGCGACGGGTGATGACGCGCTCGGGGAAGCCGAAGCTGCGGCCGAAGATCCTGCGGATCACATCTTCTCGGTCGCGATCGTCGGGCGTCCCAACGTCGGCAAGTCGACGCTGTTCAACCGCCTCGTCGGTGATGACCGGGCGGTGGTGCACGACCTGCCGGGCACGACTCGCGACTCCATCGACACGATCGCGCAGACGGAAGACGGGCCGCTGCGCTTCATCGACACGGCCGGTATGCGCCGGCGCTCACGGGTCGACGAGCCGACCGAGTTCTACAGCGTGGTGCGGGCGTTGCAGGCCGTCGACAAAGCCGACGCCGCGCTGTTCGTCATCGACGCGACCGAGGGGATCACGCACCAGGATCAGCGGCTGGGCGAACGAGTTGATGCCGCGGGCACCGCGACGGTCATCGTGCTGAACAAGTGGGACCAAATCGACACGGAGAAGCGCAAGGACGTGCTGATCGACGTGGCCGACCGGCTTGCTTTCCTCTCGTACGCCTCGGTCCTCAAAGTGTCGGCACTCACCGGCCGCAACACCCGGCACGTCTTGCCCGCGCTCCGCCAGGCCGAGGAGGCGTATCACCGGCGGGTGCCCACCGCGGCGCTCAACCGCTTGATCCAAGAGGCGCAGGCGCAGCATCCGCCGCCGGCCGGCAAACGACACCGGCCCCGGGTCCTGTATGCCACGCAAGGGGCGAGCGACCCTCCGACCTTCACGCTCTTTGCCTCGCACACGCTCCCGGCCACGTATCTCCGCTACCTCGAACGCCGGATTCGCGAGGCATTCGAGCTCGGTCCGACACCGATCAAGCTCCGGGTTCGGCGCCGCACGTCCTGAAGACGCTCCAAGGGCGTCCGGCGCCCTCGCCGGGCAGGGATGCGATTCAAGTCACGCGGGCTCTTTGGCCGATATATGGCTGACGGAGTCAATCGCATATTGCCGGATCGGCGCCTGGAGCGAAGATGTCCACCGGGGGCGAGAAGCGATCAAAGCACAGCGGACGCTCTGAGCGCGGCGCAGCCCTCGTGGAGACCGCGATCATCCTGCCGCTCATCATCCTGATCACGTTCGGCATGATCGAGTTCTCGATGGCCTATCGGGACGCGTCAACGGTCGCGGATGCGGCGCGTGCCGGCGCCCGGACCGGCTCGGCCCAGGCCCGCAACGCCAACTTCGCTGTCAACGCGGCGAACGCGGTCGCATCCGTGCTCAAGGGCGACGTGCCCGCTGACTCACCGATCGAGGTCTGGATCTACAAGGCCAACGTCAACGGCTATCCGGGTGCGGGCACGGACTTCAGCTCGTGCGGAACCAGCTGCATCAGCTACCAGTGGGACGTGGCCACGCAGACGTTCAAGACCTCGACGCCGGGCGGCGGTGGCTGGCTCGCGTCGACGCACAACGTGTGTTCGGAGCCGTTCGACCAGATCGGCGTCTTCGTGCGGATCAATCACAAGTACATGACGACCTTCTTCGGGTCGAGCGTCGTGCTCACGGATCACAGCGTGTTCCGTTTCGAGCCGGTGCCGAGCGCGACATGTTCGTGATCGGGCACAGCCGTCGCCGGGCGCCTGTGCGGCGCGGACATGAATCCGAAGGCGGCTTCATTCTCGTCTGGTTCGGCCTCATGCTCATCGCGCTCCTGAGCATCACGGCGCTCGCGGTCGAGTCCAACCACTGGGCACACGAGAGCAGGCGGGTCCAGAAAGCGGCGGACGCGGCCGCGCTCGGCGGGTCGGTATTCATGCCGCAGAACCTCGGCAACATCGCGTACACGACGGCGCGCACGCTCGCGACCGAGAATGGGTTCACTGACGGAGTGAACGGTGTGTCGGT
>DASVIY010000210.1:0-1785 GCA_036386195.1 Acidimicrobiia bacterium
CCACGAGGTCTGGCACTGCTTCGTGATCGCGGCGGCGGTTGCGCACTATTGCGTCATCGCGTTCGCCGTGCTCCCCCGCGGCTGACCCATGGGCCGATCCCCCCGAGCGGCCCGCCCGGCCCGCCCGGCCGGCCCGGCCGGCGATTCGTTTACTCGAGGAATTGACCCTGTATTTGGCGGGAATACCACGAGTGAACGATCGCGTTGCGTGAGGTCGTAACGTCCGAGCGTGCTGTCCGAACACGAGCGTCGCAACCGCGAGTTCTGGGATGCCGATGCCGACGGCTATCAGGCCGCGCACGCGGCCCAGCTCGATCCGGATGCGCCCATGGGCTGGGGCGTGTGGCACGTACTCGAAACCGAGGTTGCCGCGCTCGGCGACGTCCGCGGTCAGGCCGTGTTGGAGCTCGGGTGCGGCGCGGCGCAGTGGTCGATCCAACTTGCGGCGGTGGGCGCGCGCCCGTTCGGCCTCGACCTCTCGGTCGCGCAACTGGGTCATGCGCGCACGGAGATGCAGCGCGCCGGCAGGTCGCTTCCCCTCGTACTTGCAAGCGGCGAGCAGGTGCCGTTTCGCGATGGGTCGTTCGACGTCGTGTTCTGCGATCACGGCGCGATGAGCTTCTGCGACCCGGAAGACACCGTGCCCGAAGCGGCGCGGCTGCTCCGCTCCGGCGGGCGGCTCGTGTTCAACGCGACGACAGCCCTCGTGTACTGGACGTACAACCGTCGCCGCGACCGTCAGTCACGCAAGCTGCACGAGCCGATGTTCGGCCGGCGGCGCTGGGACTTCGGCGACGGCACCGTCGATTACGCGATTCCCAACGGGGAGTGGATCCGGCTGTTTCGCCGGCACGGTCTCGTCGTCGACGATTTGATCGAGCTGCGACCATTCAAGGGCGCCACGACCACGTATCCCGACTTCGTGCCGTACCGCTGGGCCCGGCACTGGCCCGCCGAGCAGATCTGGTGCGCGCACAAGCCGTAGTCAGCGGCGCTCGAACGTGAACCCCGCGGCTTCGCGGTCCCAGGTCTCCTCGGTGACGCCCTCGTCGCGTAGCTGGTACTTCAACACCCGGCCGACGGGATTGCGCGGTAGGTCGGGGCGAAACTCGATGTACCGAGGCAACGCGAAGTACGGGACCTTGTCGATGGCCCACTCGCACAGCTCCTCGGGAGTGAGCGCGATGTCGGGCTGCCGGACGGCGGTGATCTTCACGTCGTCTTCGCCCACGTCGCTCGGCACCGAATGCACGGCGACGTCTTTGATCGCGGGATGGCCGTGGAACGCGCGCTCCATCTCGAAGCTGGAGATGTTCTCACCGCGGCGTCGCAGTGCGTCCTTCTTGCGATCGACGAAGTACAGGAAGCCGTCGTCATCGAGGCGGCCGAGATCGCCGGTGTGGAACCACAGGTTGCGCAACGCGTCGACCGTCGCCTCGGGCCGGCGCCAGTAGCCGGCGAACATCAGGTTTGGTCCCTGGGGCCGGCACACGATCTCGCCGGTCTCGCCCGCCGCGACCGGGTTGTCGTCGTCATCGACGAGCCGCACGTCGAACTCGTGGCGGTTGGGCTTGCCGGCCGCGCCGACCTTGTTGACCTCACCGGCGTCGAGCATGGAGATGAGCGATGCCTCCGTGAGACCGTAGCCACCGCTGAACGTCGCGCAGCCGAAGCGTTCGCGCCACGTCGCGTCGACATCGGGCGGCATCGGCGCGGCTGCGCACATCCGCAGACGATGACCTTCCTGATCGGGATGATCGGGCGCGTTGGCGATGAGGATCGCGA
>DASVIY010000211.1:0-2136 GCA_036386195.1 Acidimicrobiia bacterium
CGACATACTCGCGGCACCGGGCGCGGAGCTCGTCTTCGTCGTAGACGAAGAGCGGCGTGCCGTACTCGTCGGCCAGCGCTTCCAAGTCGACATCGAGCAAGGCAGACGGCACGAGCGTCGTGTCGAACGGCTCGGCCGTGATCACGCCGCACTCCCCCAACGTTTGTGCACGAGCGCGCTGTATAGGAGCCACTTTTGCACAAACGGGTTCATGGGGCGGCCGCCGCGTCGGTGTCGGCCGCTGGTTCTTCGTCGTCGATGTCGAGGCGGGTCATCTCGTCGGGGGCGCTCACGCCGAGGAGGCCGAGGGCGTCGGCGAGACCGATCCGACACGCCTCCGCGAGCCAGAGTCGCGCCTGGGTGAGCGCATCGTCGTCGCTGATGACGCGACAGTCGCGATAGAACCCGTGAAAACGCCCGGCCAGCTCGCGCACCCACGTCGCGATCCGGTGCGGCGCGCGCAAGTCAGCTGCGCTCGCGACCTCGTCGGGATACATCGCGAGCGAGCGAAGAAGCTCGATCTCGCGCTCATGGTCGAGCGGCGACAGGTCGACGTCAGCCAGCGGCCGGCGGGTCACGCCCTGTTCTGCCGCCTTGCGCCCGATCGATGCGATACGCGCGTGCGCGTACTGCACGTAGTACACGGGATTCTCCATCGACTGGGCGGTGACGACCTCGAGGTCGAACGTCTGCGCGGTGTCGATGCTCTGCAACAGGAACGTCAACCGGCATACGTCGGGGTCGACCTCGTCGAGGATGTCGGCCAGCGTGATGACGTTGCCGGCGCGCTTGGAGAGCTGCACAACTTCGCCGCCGCGCACGAGGTTGACGAGCTGGCCGAGCAGGATCTCCGGCTCCCCGGCCGGAAAACCGAGCGCTTCCATGGCGGCCTGCAACGACTTCACCTGACCGTGGTGGTCGGCGCCCCAGATGTCGATGAGGTGCTCCCAACCACGCGCAAACTTGTCGCGGTGGTACGCGACATCGTTCGCGAGGTACGTCGTGGCTCCGTCGCTCTTCACCAGCACCCGGTCTCGCTGATCACCGAACTGCTCCGTGCGCAGCCAGACCGCGCCTTCGTGCTCGTAGCTGAGCCCCGCGCCGGCGAACGTGCGCAGGACGTCGTCCACCTCACCGCGCTCGTGCAAGGTCCGTTCCGAGAACCACGTGTCGAACTCCACGCCGATCCGGCCGAGGTCTTCGCGCAGCTGGCGCAGCGCGTCCTGGTAGCCCCACTCACGCGCTTGTTCGACCGTGACGTCGTCGCCGAGCTCGGCGCGCAGCCGCGCGGCCATGTCGACGAGATAGGCGCCTTGATAGCCGTCCTCCGGCGGCTCCTCGCCCCGGTACCGCGCGTACAGCGACGCGGCGAACGTGTCGAGCTGGTTGCCGGCGTCGTTGAGGTAGTACTCGCGGTGCACGATTGCGCCCTGCGACGCGAGCAGGTTGGCGATCGCGTCGCCCATGGCGACCCAACGGCCTCCGCCGGCATGGAGCGGACCGGTCGGGTTGGCGGAGACGAACTCGAGGTTGATGCGCCGGCCGTCGAGGGTATTGCCGCGGCCGTACCGCTCCCCTGCATTCACCACATCTCGCAGCACATCGTGCAACCACGTGGGCGCGAGGAAGAAGTTGAGGAAGCCGGGCCCGGCAATCTCGACGCGCTCGACGTGTGCCGGAGGATCGGCCTCGAGCTCGGCAACGAGCTTCGCTGCGATGCCGCGCGGCTTCTCGTGTGTCTCGCCGCTCAGCTTGAGCGCCACGTTCGACTGCCAGTCGCCGTGCTCCCGCTGCTTGGCCGGGTCGAGCGCGATGCCACCGGCCGGCTCGGGGAGGCCGGCCGAGGCGAGCGCGGCGCGGAGGCGCTGAACGATCTGGTCGCGGATCACGAAGTGGGCGACCGGGGCGCAGGGGCCCAAAGCCGTTGCGGCATCGTACAACGGCGCCCTTCGCGTCCGGCCTGTGTTTCGCACACCACGAACCGTGGCGCGTTGAGGGCAATTTGCGGCTATCGTACCGTTCAAGAAGGGGTCGCCAGGTTTGGCCACCCGCGCCAAGGGAAGGGGCCGACCGTGACACGAACACGTGGAGTCCCCCGGGGCTTGGCCGTGCTGACCGACGTCAGCCGTTCGTCAC
>DASVIY010000212.1:0-6386 GCA_036386195.1 Acidimicrobiia bacterium
CCCGAGACGTGGTGGAGCTCAGTGGTCGACGCGTGCGCCGAGACGCGCGCCCTCGCACCCGAGACCTACTCGCGAATCGAGGCTGTCGGCTTCTCGGCCGCGCGCGAGACGTTCGCGCTGTTCGACGAGGCGTTCCGACCGCTCGGGCCGGGCATCTTGTGGTCCGATCGTCGTGCCGGCGCCCACGTCGATCGGTTCGGTGACCGGTCGGCGTTCCGGTCGGCGACGGGTGTGGTCTTGAACGGCGCGAGCTGCGTCGCCAAGCTGGCGTGGGTCGCGGAGCACGAGCGCGACCACTTCGCGGCTGCCCGCTGGATTCTTGCGCCGCGCGACCTTGTGCTCGCGCGACTGCTCGGCGACGACGTCGTGACCGACCCGACGCTCGCGTCGCGGACCGGGTGTTACCAGCTCGACGGCGGGCGCGCCGATCACGCGGAGTTCCTGGGCGACCGCCTGCCTCGCGTCGTCCCCTCGGCAAGCGTGTTGCGCGTCTCGAGGACGAGCGCGACCGCGGGCCAGGCAATGGCTGCGCTTGCGCTCGACTCGTCCACCGCGGTTGTGGTCGGCGCAGGCGACCGCGCGTGCGAGGTGCTGGGTGTCGGCGCGAGCCCGACGATGCCGATGGTGTCATGGGGTACGACGACGAATGTCTCGATACCGGTTTCCGAAGCCGGCATTGCGGCCGCCGCTGTGTCACAGGGGGCGCTCGACGGTTTCGTGCTCGAGGCCGGATTGTCGGCGAGCGGCGCCGCGTTCGGCTGGCTCGCGCGCCTCACCGGATGGCATCACGACGCGCTGTTCGACGGCGCGGCAGACGTGGCACCCGGTGCGGACGGCCTGCACGCGCTGCCCTGGTTCCATGGTGCGCGCGCGCCGTGGTGGCAGCCCGACGCGCGCGCCGCGTTCATTGGCTTGACCGCAGGCCACGGGCCGGCTGAGCTCGCGCGCGCCCTCGTCGAGGCGGTTGCCCTCGACGTGGCGCGTTGCGTCGAGCTCGTCGCGCCCGGCGCCACCGACCTTGCGCTCGCGGGCACCGGCGCGGGGGCCGGCCTCTGGCGATCGATCCTCGCGGCGGCGTGTCGCCGTCCCACCGTTCGGCGCGCGCTCGACCAGGCCGCCTCCGTCGGCGCGCGGCTCATCGTCGCCGCCGCGTGCGACGAAACGCTCGACCTCGACGCCGTCAATCCGGTCATCGAGCGACTCCAGCCCGACCCGGCGCTCGTCGAGAGATACGAGCAGCAACGGATCGCTTCAGACGCCGTCGCGGCAGCAGTTCTCGGTCTCGAAATCGTCCAGGGCGGGGGCTGACGGGGCGGCGTCCGATTTGTCGGATTGCTGGTATCCTTGAGGTTTCGCGGCCGGCAGGGGCTCTCGGTGACATACAAGCACGGTGCACGGCTCCGCCGTTCGCTCGTCGGGGTGATGGCCCTTGCGGTCGCGCTCGCCGCGAGTACCAGCGCCGCGCTGCCCGCGGGCGCCGCACCGGGCCGAGCCACTGCTGACTGGGATGGCTTCTCGTTGCCCATCGCCACGCGTGTCGCGCAGTTGCGCGGGCTCGCCTGGAAGCATCCGGTGCAGGTCGATCAGCTCGATGACATCGCGTTCGAAATTCGACAAGCGTCGGCAGGTCACTTCCAGAGTCCCGACCAACGCACGCATGAGCAGCACACGATCGCGGAGCTCCGCGCCCTCGGGCTCCTCGGCGACAACATTGTGATCAGCGACGACTTGGGGCCGCTGGGCGACGGCACCGCGTTCGCGTTCTACGACCCCATCAACGACGTCGTCACCGTGCGTTCCAGCATTCCCGAAGAGGTACGGCGAGTCGTCGTCGCGCACGAGCTCACCCACGCGCTCGACGACCAGTACTTCGGCATTCGTGGCCTGCAAGACAGCGCCACCACGACCGAAGGCGCGCTCGCGACGAAGTCGCTCATCGAGGGTGATGCGGTGCGGATCCAGCACCTGTACGCAATGAACCTCCCACGAGCCGATCGCAGCGCGCTCAAGAAGGCGTACGACGCCTGGCAGAACAACTTCGTCGCGCCGTCTCGTTTCGGCGGCAACGCCGAGATCCTCCAAGCCACCGAGTTTGCCCCGTACCTGCTGGGCAACTCGCTTGTTCGCAACGTCGCCGCCAAGAGCGGCAACAAGAGCGCCGACAAGCTCTTCGCCGCGCCGCTCATGAGCACGCACCAGCTGTTCGAGCCCCAGGCCGCGACGACCAACGAACAGCCCGTCGTCGTCGCGCCGCCGGTCGCGCACCCCGGCGAGGAAGTGCTCGAGCCCGCGGGGTCCTTTGGTCAGCTGCTCCTGTTCTTGGTGTTGTCGAGCCGGGTCGACTGGAACCTGGCCCTTACCGAGGCCGATCGGTGGGCCGGTGACTCGGCGATCCTGGTCACCAAGTTCGGCGTGTCGTGCGCGCGGGCCCGGTTCGCCACCCGCCAAGCGGGCGACTTGATCAAGCTGGCCGGCAACCTCGCCGACTGGGCCGACGCGTTGGGCAGCGAGGCCAGCACGACGATCTCGCGGAGCCGCACCTGGGTGCAGCTCGACGCGTGTCACCAAGGCGTGGTGACCAACCCGGCGCAGGGCAAGATCAAGTACGCCGTGCAGGCTGCCGCCCTCCGCTCTGCCGTCTCGGCGAAGATGCTCGAGCAGCACAAGAGCCCGGCGGTGGCCCAGTGCATCGGTACTGCCGTCGCGACCGGCAATGCCGCGCTGGTCGAGGCGACGGATCAGAACCAGATCGCCAGCGCTGATGCGTTGACCGGTGTGAATGCCGCGATCAAATCGGCGGAGTTGTCCTGCCACTAGGTCAGCGTGCGGCCTCGAGCGGCGTCCAGAAGTCCGCGTCGACGGCACCCGCGATGGCGTCGATGTCCTCGCGGGTGACCCCGAACCTCTCCGCCAGGAACGTGTGCTGCTCCCACTCGTAGACCGAGCTCGTTCGCCACGCGACCCGGAGCACCATCCGACCTACAACGGCGTGCTCCTCGAACATCCTGCGCTGGGACACCGAATGCGCGAGCTGAGGAACGGGCCGGCGAGCGCCAGGTGGTGCATCAAGGTGGTGAGCGCGTTTCGGGACCCGGCGTGCGTGGGGGCCCGTTCGCGCTGGAGTGCGAGCGGCTTTCGCGAAAGAGGTTGCGGACCGCTTCCTCTCCGGGCTCGGCGACTTCGCTCCAGAACTGCAGGTACCGGGCCAACGAATGCCGCAGGTGGAAGATGGGCCGGTTGAGCAGGTTGATGCGACGCTCGGCGTCGGCCACCTGCGACCTCAGCCCCGCGAGCGCCGCAAGCAGGTAGCGGGCACGCTCTCGGGCGGCACTGCGTTCGCCTGGAGATCGAGCGGTGCGACACGGTGTCCACGGGCCGCGAGACGCCGGCTCACCGCCAGCCCCATGCCCGATGCGGCTCCCGTGACCACGGCGACCCGGCTCATCGTTTCCCCCTCGGACGTGCTCGCCGAGGAGTATGGCCCGTCACCGAGTTGTGCGCCAGGCGGCGCTCGAAAAACGCGAATGGCATTGCCACGGCGACGGAACCCCGTTCGCCGGTGGGACGATCTCGCGTCGGAAGGGGACATCCGGCGCGAGTGTGTCCGCGAGGCGTGCGACGCGCTGGTATTCGACGGCGTCTCGGGGTTTGCGTCGCGGTTCTGTGGCCATTCTGTGGCCAATCTCCGGTTCGCTTCGGTAGGCACGCGTCGCGTCGCTTGACCTGGCTTTCTTGTGCTCCGGGGGCGGGACTTGAACCCGCAACATCCTGATTAACAGTCAAGCGCTCTGCCAATTGAGCTACCCCGGAATGGCGGTTCGATAGTAGAGCACGCCGGAGCCCCGTCACGGCGCGAAAACCAGCACTCGGGCTGCACAACCGGGGCGAGATGAGGTATCACTAGTGGCATGCGATTTCGACTCGGTCTCGTCGCCGGCTTCGCGGTCGGCTATTACCTCGGCGCCAAAGCAGGCCGGGAGCGTTACGAGCAACTGCGCGAGTGGGCAGGGACGGTCGGCGACACGCAGCCGTTCGAGAAGGCGCGGGCAGCACTCGAGCTCGCACTCGAACGCATTCGCCCGGAGCAGCCCGAGGCGCCGGTGATGTTCGTCGAAGAGGTCGACTTCACCACGTCGTCGAACTAGCTCACTCGCCTTCGCTCGACCGCTTCCTCGTTCAGCGCTTCTCGGCGACGAGCAGGGTGTACCCCGCGATTCCATCTCGAACCGCGCGCGCCGCGTGCGCCGTGCGCCGGAGCGCGAGCTCGAAGTCGACGTCGGCGAGCGCGGCGACCTTTGCGATTCGGAAGGCCCGGAGCCGCGCGTCGATCTGGTCGATCATCTGCGCCAGCGCGTCGTCGTGGGACTCGCGCATCGTGACGACGAGCCCCGCTGCCGCGAGGAGCTGCACGTACTCGTCGACGGGGCGGGCGTCGGCAAGGCAGGCAACCCAGCCGGCCAATGACTGCAGCTCCGCGTCGAGGCGCTTCGGGTCGAGCGCGACGTCGGTGATGCCGATCCGGCCACCCGGCTTCAGCACGCGCGCCAGCTCCGCCGCGGCCGTGGGCTTGTCGGGGAACGTGCAGAACGCACACTCGCAGACGACGGCATCAACCGATTCGTCGGGCAACGGCAATTGCTCCGCGTCACCCACGTGGAACTGCGCCACGTCGTCGAGTCCCTGCTCCGCCGCCTTGACGTTGGCTGCCGCGACCGCCTGGTCGCCGAGGTCGACACCCTCGACGGCAACGCCGAACTCCGAGGCGAGGAGGAACGCTGTGGTACCGGGCCCGCTCGCGACGTCGAGCACCCGCTCACCCCGCCGGAGCGCGAGTGCGCCCGCGAGCCGGCGGGTGAGGCCGAGCCCACCCGGGTGGTAGCTGTCGCCGAGGATCAGCGCGACCGCGTCGCGCTGATACGCGTTCGCACAACAGAGCTTCAGCTCCTCTGCCGCCGGAATCGGGTCGGCGACGCTCAACGCAGCCCCTTGCCGACATTCGTCGCGTTCGCCGGGACGTGGTGCGACGGGTCGGAGGCGGGGTTACCGTTGCCGTCGCCATCGCCGTTCCCGTCGATGGTCGTCTTGGAGCCGTACTTCGACGTGAGCAGCACCGGCTGGAGCTCCGTCGCGTTGGGGACCATCGTCGGGATGCTTACGCCGCTGAGCTGCTCCCGGACCTCTTCGCGGTAGCCGACCGAGTTGTACGCGCAGAACGGGATCAGGCGTCCGTCGGGCGTGATCTCCTCGACGCAGCACTTCATCAGCTGCTTCACATTGAGCGTGTAGGGATCCTGGAAGTCTTGAATGACGATCATGAACGCCGTGTCGGTGAGCGACTTCAGGGCGTCCGGCAGGTCGATGCCGCAGGTCGCGCACTCGAGCTGTTCCTGGTTCATCTCCGTGCCCGGCGTTGCCGTTGCGCTCCACAGCTTCTCGAGCGCGCTGCGCACGCTCATGTCGGGCATCACGCGGTTGCTCACGTAGTCGAGGTAGTCCTCGATCTGGATGAGGCGCGGGATCGGCACGATGTTGTCACCGTCGACCAGCAGGTAGGTGATGCTCCGACACGTCGGGAAGCAGCACGGCACCGGGAAGAAGTCGGAGACGCGGAACCAGTCGGAGCACTGGTCGACGAGCCCGTGCACGATGTCGGCGTTGGTGAGCCGCGTCATCGGGTCGAACTCGATGTGACGGCCCGAGTGGGTGACGGGCTGGAACGCGACGGATCGCACGGCCGGATGCTTGATGCCGAAGCGCACGATGTCACCGAGCTCGTCTTGATTGAGATCACGTTCGATCGCCGCGACCAGGGTTACCGTCAGGCCGAACTCCGCGCAGTTGTCGAGCGCCTTCTGCTTGGCGGCGCGCAGGTCGCGCGCCCGAATCTCGAGGTGGGTGCGCTCCTTGAACCCGTCGAACTGCATGTAGATGTTGGGCTTCGACGGCAGCTCCGAGATGGTCTTCACGAAGTTGCGGTCGTGCGCGAGCTTCAACCCGTTGGTGTTGAGGTTGACGGTCTTCACGCCCTTCGCCGTGGCGAGCTTCATGAACTCGACGATCTCCGGATGGATCGTCGGCTCGCCGCCGGAGAACATCACGACCTCGGGTTCGCCTTCCGACGCGACGAACGCGTCGAGCGCCGTCCCGCACTGCTCGAGCGTCAGCGAAAAGCCGTCGGGCTGGTGGCCCGAGTCCGCGAAGCAGATCGGACAGTCGAGGTTGCAGTTGGTGTTGACCTCGATGATCCCGAGACACGCGTGCTGCTTGTGCTCGGGGCACAACCCGCAGTCGAGCGGACAGCCGTCCTTCACTTCGGTCTGCGTCTCGAGCGGGATGGTGCCGGGCTTGTTGAAGCGCATCGAGTCGAAGTACATCTCCGCGTCGGA
>DASVIY010000213.1:0-11969 GCA_036386195.1 Acidimicrobiia bacterium
CATCGGCGATGACGGGGTACGCACGTACGCGAACCAGGCTGGGACGCGTCTCTTGGGAGACGACACCGAGGCGATGTTGGGGAAGCCGATGTTCGACCTGATCCATCCGGACGACCTCGAGGCTGTGCTGATCGCACTCGCAGCAATGCTCGAGACCGGCGAAGTCAGTGAGCCGGTAGAGTTCCGAATGTTGGCCGCGGATGGCACGTGGCTCTCACTCGAAGCGGTCGCCAACAACATGATGGAGACCCCGTCCGTCGGCGGTGTCGTCGTCAACGCGCGTGACATCACCCAGCGCATCCGCACCGAGGCCGACCTACGCGATGCAGAGGAACGATTCCGCAACGCGTTCGAGTATGCGCCCATCGGCATGACGCTCGCCGGCACCGACGGCCGGCTGCTTCGGGTCAACCAGGCGTATGCCCGCATGCTCGGGCGTTCGCAAGCGGACTTGGTCGGCGCGTCGCTCAAGGAGTTGACCCACCCCGACGACTGGGATCAGAACGACGTCGAGATGCAACGCCTCGTGAAGGGCGAATCAGAGGGCTTCCGCATGGAGAAGCGGTACCTGCACGCCGACAGCTCCGTGGTGTGGGTGTCGTTGAGCGCGTCGATCGTGCGCGACTCGCACGGCGAGCCGAGCTACATGGTCGGCCAGGTCGAGGACATCACGGAGCAGCGCGCCACCGGTGAGCGGCTCGCGCATCAGGCGATCCATGACCCACTCACCGGCCTGCCGAATCGTCTGTTGTTCCTCGACCGTCTCCGTCTGGCGCTCGGCAGGGCCGCGCGCCAGCGCCACTGCGTCGCCGTGCTCTTGCTCGACCTCGACCACTTCAAGCTGGTCAACGACAGCCTCGGGCACGGCGCAGGCGACCGTCTGCTCGCCGCTATCGCCGATCGCATGCGCGGCACACTGCGCCCGACCGACACGGTCGCGCGCTTCGGTGGCGACGAGTTCGTCCTGCTGTGCGACGAGATCTCTGACGAGGCGACGGCACGTGAGCTCGCCGACCGGGTGGCGCGACTCGTGGCCCGACCGGTCACGCTGGCGGAAGGCGAGGTGTTCGTGACCGCGAGCATTGGCATCGCGTTGTCAGGCGGTGAGCGCGAGACGCCGGAGACACTGATCCGTGATGCGGACGCCGCGATGTACCGCGCCAAGGAGAACGGCCGCGCCCGTGCGGAACTGTTCGACGAAGGCAGCCATGACCGTGCGATCAATCAGCTCCGCACCGGCAACGAGCTCCACCGCGCGTTGGAACGAGGCGAGTTTCGGGTGTACTACCAGCCCGTCATCCAGCTCGAGACCAACAGCGTCCTGGGCTTCGAGGCACTCGTGCGGTGGGAGCACCCTGAACGCGGACTCGTCATGCCGGGCGACTTCATCGGCCTCGCCGAGGAGTCGGGTCTCATCGTGCCGATCGGCGCGTGGGTGCTTGCGGAGTCGTGCCGTCAGATCGCGCGATGGCAGGCGGCCGCCGGCGACAGCCGTCTGCTCACGATGAGCGTGAACCTCTCGCCGCGCCAGCTCAACGAGCCGACGCTGCCCGCGGACGTGGCGCGCATCCTGCGCGAGACCGGAGCGAACGGAGAGGCGATCTGGCTGGAGATCACCGAGACGACCCTGATGCACGACGGTGCTTCCGCGCTCCTGGCCCTCAACGCGCTCCGCTCATTGGGCGTGCACCTCGCGGTCGACGACTTCGGCACCGGCTACTCGTCGCTCAGCTATCTGCGGCGCTTCCCCGTGGAGGCGCTGAAGGTCGACCAGACGTTCGTGGACGGCCTGGGTCGGGAGAGTGAGGACACGGCGATCGTCACCGCGTGCGTGAGCCTCGCCCATGCGCTCGGTCTCGTCGCTGTCGCCGAGGGCGTCGAGACCCCGTTGCAGCTCGCCGAGCTCCGTACGCTCGGCTGCGAAGGCGCGCAGGGCTATCTGTTCGGCCACCCGCAACCGGCCGCCTTCTACGGCGACGAGATCGCGATCCACCCGCCCGAGTGGGCGGACGCGCCGGGGCACGTGACGACTTGACCGCTACTGGCGCGACGGGGCCGGCCCGTTCTCGGCGTCCAAGACAGGGGCGTCCGGTAGACGCGCACTCCGTCCAGCTCGGCGACGAGCTGGAGCTCTGCCGGGGGCGAGATCCAGCTGCGCTCGGCGGTTCGGTTCAGATGACTCGGGCGAGTTCAGTCGCCTCGGTCACGACGCATCACCCAATGCAACAGAGCCCCCCGCAGGAGCTTTACGGGCAGGCCTCAGACTGCCCTCAGCTCTACGAAGCTCGGAGTGGCCGCGGCGAGGTCCCCGCAGGCCAACCAGCGAACGATTGGGATGGCAAGTCATATCGTGCTGTCCGGTTGGTTGAGGGGTAGTCGGCCTTGTTCGCAGAGGTGGAGGCAGGCGTCGACGACTGCGGTGTCGTAGCGCGTGCCACGGCCGTCTCGGATCTCGGCGAGCGCGAGATCGAGTCCGCGTGCTGGCCGGTATGGACGGGTTGCTGTCATGGCCTCGACGGTGTCGGCGACGGCGATGATCCGGGCGCCGAGAAGAATCTCGTCGCCGTGTAGGCCGTTCGGGTATCCGCTGCCGTCGAGGCGTTCGTGGTGTTGGAGCACCATTTGGCCGATGGGCCAGGGGAAGTCGACGCCGGCGACGATGTCGTAGCCGGTGCGGGGGTGGATCTTGAGAAGTTCCCATTCTGCGGGCCCGAGCCTGCTGGGACGAGTCAGGATCTCTGCGGGAATGCCGATCTTGCCGATGTCGTGGATCGTCGCGGCAAGCGAGATGCCGTGGAGTTCGTTGTCGTCGAGGCCGAGCTCGCGTGCGATCGCGGTGGAGATGTCGGCGACGCGTCGTTGATGTCCTGCGGTGTAGGGATCGCGGGCGTCGATCGTCGCTGCGATTGCGCCGATGGCCGTGTGCGCGAGCTCTTCGCGTGTCGCCTCGGCTTCGTATCGTTCGGTGATGTCGACCGCGACGATGCCAATGCCGATGATCTCGTCGGCCAGGCGCACCGGGTAATAGTTGCGGAGCCAATGGCGTGGCCGGTCGGGCTCGGCCGCCGTCTCACCGGTCACCTCAAAGTTGAGCACCGGGTCGCCGGTATCGAGGACGCGCCGGAACAGGGGCTCGACTTGCGGCCAGATTGCCGGAACGACTTCGGCGACGGTGCGCCCGAGTTGTTCTTGCGCTGAGCTCCCGCGGACGCTCGCGAGGATCTCGTTGATCCGTACGATCCGAAAATCGCGATCGACGAATCCGAAGCCGACGGGCGCCATTGATTGCAGGGTTTCGAGGAGAGTGAGTGTCTCGGCGGCGGCGCGTTCCGATCGCCAGAGTTGATCCTCGAAGCATTTACGGTCATCGATGTCAGTTGCGGTACCGATCCACCGCACGACGTTGTCGTCGGCGTCCCGTCTCGGCATGCTTCGGAACGTGTGCCAGCGGTACACGCCGTCATGACGGCGGAGCCGGCAATCGACCTCGTACGGCGTCCCTGTTGCGACGCTACGAGCCCACTCGCGCTGCGCGCTCTCGGCGTCGTCTGGATGGATCACACTCAGCCAGCTCCAGCCGTCACCCAATTCGGCTGGCCGGCCCACGTACTCGATCGCCCGACGATTGAGGAACTGCGTCGAACCATCGGGCGCCGCCATCCACACGATATGCGGAATCGACTCCGCGATGTCCCAAAGATCGATGGGTCCCACCAACGCGGGGCTCGTACGCGAGACAACGCTCACCGCGACTCCCTTGCGCCTGACCTTCGGACGCCACGCGGGCCAGCGGGAAGTCCCCGCGCGCTCGAACCGTGACTCGTCCTTCACACCTTCCATCGGCACATGACGCAGGTCACAAGAGGAGGGAATATGCAACGTTCTGAGAACTTCGGGTTCCGTTCGCGGCAGTACCCCTACTTGACCCCGGAGCCACAGTCGGTTACATTTTTATACAACTTCAGATGAGGCGTCCTCGGGTCCGGCCCGTGACTTTCCCCGCCGCACCGGCCCGGAGGAACCCATGGCTGCTTCGCTCGTTGTCCGTCCGTGGAATGACGCTCTGATCGACACGCTGGGACACGATCCGCGTTCGCTGTACGTCGAGACGTTCTGGCTACCGACGCTCGGACCCACCGCGCTGTTGTTGCTGCGACATCTCGCGGCACAGTTCGACCGGTATCCCGACGGACTCACGCTCCCGCTCGCCGGCACGTCACAAGCACTCGGGCTCGGCTGCCGTGAAGGCACGAGCTCGCCGCTGGTGCGCAGTCTCCAGCGCCTCGCGCAATTCGATCTCGCGTGTGACGACGGCCGCGGCACCATCGCGGTGCGTCGCAACGTGCCGCCGATCAACCGCCGTCACGTCCGGCGCCTGACGCCCGAGCTTCAAGTCGCGCACACCGAGTGGGTCGAGACGCAGCTCGCGGAGCCTCCGCAAGCCACGGCACGACGTCGGGCGCGGCGGCTCGCGCTCGCGTTACTGGAGCAGGGCGACGATCCCGATCACACCGAACGCGTGCTCCACACCGTGGGCTTCCACCCGTCGATCTGCCACGAGAGCGCCCGCTGGGCGTACGACCACTACCGCGACGACATCGACGCGTTGGGCGAGTCCGCGTAACCGCAACGCCGCGCTCCTATGGGAAGCGGACGGAACCGGAGTCGCACGCGAAGGAGCCGGCCGAAGCCGGGCTCCTTCGCGTGTGCTGTATCCGGCTCTCAGGCCAGGCGGCGGAAGATCAGCTGGGTCGTTGCCGACGGCTCCTCGGCGTAGGTGCCGCGTACCTCCTTGTCGATGTACTTCACCCAGCTGGAGTCGGCCATGAGCGCCTGTTGGGCCGCTTCCATGGCTTGCACATTCGCATGACCGCTGACCCAACCGATGCCCCCGTACGTGCCGGTGACATCGGCGAGGAACAGCGTCGGCGTGCCGGTGATCTTCTCGGCCCGCTGGGCGATCTCGACCCCGACTTCCAACCCGCGAGCGATACTGCCGTTCGCGAGCACCGTACGCACCGCGGTGACGTACTCGATCTGACGGTTGGGGTCGGGCTCGCCGTGAACCACTTGCGCCAGCGTGTCGTCGGCACCGCCGACCGTGAACGCAGCACCCTGGTCGACCGCCGCGACGAACGCGTCGTCGACATTCAACTTGTCACCCGCGGCTTCCAGCGTGGCGAGATCGGGCACGAAGGTGCTCCAGCCGATCGCGCCGACCTCCGGTGAGAAGACCTGACCGTACAGCCCCACCTGGAGCCCGGTGATCTGGTTGACCTTCTCGGTCTGTCCGAGCGCCCACTCCATCGCATCACGCGTGTGGCCGGGCCCGATTCGTACCCGACGACTGAACAGATACATGACTCCCCCTCCTGCCCCGGACACACTCAACCCGGCCACGAGACGGCTCCCGTCCGGGGACGGAGAGGAGGAACGGCCTCAGCTCGGAGCCTGCCAGGCGACCCACGGTGGCGCAATGGGCAGATCGCCGCGAACGTCCGGCGACGTCGAGATGCTCAACCGAGGCCGCGCGTGTTGCGGTAGTGCTCGAACACCTCGGTGCTCGACAGCCGCGGCCTATACCCGAACTCTTCCTTCAGCCGCGTGTTCGACAGCACCGGCCGGTAACGGAGGAAGTCGACCTGCTCGGGGCCGTACTGGCTCAGACGCAACGGGTGGAGCACAGTCAGCGCGGCCCGGATCAGCCACGCGGGCAACGGTACGTAGCGCTTGCCGAGCCGGCGAGCGATCTCGGGCATCGTGGTCATGCCGTCGCCGGCCAGGTTGAAAATGCCCGACGCGCGCTCGAGCATGCCCTTGACGAGGCAGGCGACGACGTCTCGGTCCCAGATGAACGTGAAAGGCGCGTCGGAACCGGCGACGCCGAGCACGGCCTTCTTCTCGAAAAGGTCGGTGATCTGATTGCGGGTCGTGTCGCCGAGGATGGCGCCGGGTCGGAAGATCAGCTGGCGGAGCTCCGGATGCTCGACCCGCGCCCGCGCGAGCAGCTCCTCGACCTGACGCTTGTGGTCGGAGTACGCGAACTCCGGGTTCCCGCGGAGCGCGTCGTCTTCCGAGAGGGGCACGGGATTGTCGGCGTGGTAGCCGTACGCCGCGCCGCTGCTCGTGACGACGAGCTGACCCACGCCCGCGTCGATGCAGGCCCGCAGCACGTTCTCGGTGCCGCCCACGTCGATCGAGTACTCGAGCTCGCGTGAGCTCCCCTTCCCGGGATTGACGATGGCCGCGAGGTGCACGACGCAGTCGACCGCGTGCTCGCGCAGCAGATCGCCGAGGGCGGGATCACGAACGTCGGCGGCGCGGTACACGACACCGTCGACCCGATGCGCGAGTGGTTCGTCGCGCACGTCGAAAGCGACGATCGTCGTGACACCGGCGGCGGTCAGCGCCTCGATGAGCTGACGGCCGAGGTAACCGCCGGCGCCGGTCACGAGCACCGATCGATCGGCGTGCGGGTCAACCATCACAGTGGAGCGTCATCCGGAAGGCTCCGCGTGCATCTCCTTGAACGTCAGCAGGTTCGGCGCGAACTTGTGCGCTTTCGGGTCGACGTCGACGTGCACCACGGCGCATCGGCCGGCCGCCACACACCGCTCGAGCGCGGGTCGGAGCTCGTCGGGGCTCGCGACGCGCTCGCCGTGCGCTCCCATGCTCTGCGCGAGGAGGTCCCAGCGGATCTCGCCCAGATCCGTGTTGATGTGCGCCTCGTCGGGGAGCTCGCCGTCGGTCAGGAGCCGATCGGCATCGATGGCGAACTCCTGGTTCACCTTCACCATGCCCCAGGCGCGGTCGCTCAGCACGACGAAGACGACGGGCAAGTGGTTGCGTACCGCAGTCTCGATCTCCTGGGGATGGAAGCCCATCGCGCCGTCGCCGGTGATGCAGTACACCCGCCGGTCGGGAGACGCCGCCTGTGCGCCCAGCGCCTGGCCGAAGCACGCGCCGAGCATCCCGAACTTCCACGTCGACAGCAGCGTGTGGGGCACTCGGACCTCGTGGTAGAGGTTGGCCCAGATCGCGGTGTTGCCGCCGTCGATCACCAGCACCGAGTCGTCGTCGAAGACGTCCTGACAGATCGGCGCGACGTGTGCGGAGTGCATCGGTGCACCCACCGCGCGCGCCGCGTCGAGCGCCGCCCGAGCATCCCGGCGCGCAGCGGCGTACTCGCGCAGCTTGTCCTCTCGTTGGACGGCCCGATGCGAGAAGTCGCGCTCGGCCAGCTCGCCGAGCAGCGCGGTGAGGAAGGCGCGTGCGTCGGCAACGATCCCGAGGTCGATCGGCTTGTTGAGGCCGAGCATCTGCTCGTCGACGTCGACCTGGACCACCTGTTGCTCGGCGGCCGCGCGCCAGTACGGCGGTTTGCCCCACCAATCGGTCTCGCCGAAGCGGGTGCCCAACGCGAGCACGACGTCGGCGTCGTTGCGCACGCGGTTGGTGAGCTCGACGTAGAGCATCGGCACGGAGACGATGGAACGCTCGTCGATCACGTCGCGCGCGCCCCAGCTCGTCGTCACAGGCGCGCGCAACAGCTCGGCGACTTCGCGGAGCTCCGTCGACGCGGCTGCGTGCAGCACACCGCTGCCGGCGTGGATCATCGGGAGCTCGGCGCCCGCGAGCAGGTCGGCGGCGTGACGCACCGTGATCGGATCGGGCGCGACCGGTGTCTGCCGTCGGTAGCGCGCCGGCACAGGATCGGGCGCGCCGGCGGTGGCAAACTCGCCGTTCAGCACATCCTCGGGAATGCACAGGTGCACCACGCCGGGCCGCCCTTGCCACGCGATGCGCAGGGCGCGCCTGAGCATCTCCGGAACGCGCTCGAAACTCGTTGCCGCGCCGCTCCACTTCGTCATCGGCCGCGTCACCGCCACCTGGTCGAAGTACTGGTACGTGCCGCCGCGATCGGGCGCCACAATCGGGGAACGACGCCAGCTCGTGACCAGCAGCACGCGGTTGCCCTCGCCGTTCTCCACGGCGACGCCGGGCAGCGCGTTCGCGACGCCGGGTCCGTTGCTCGCGATGCACACGCCGAGCCGACCGGTGAGACGCGCGTACGCGCCTGCCATGTGGACGGCGGTGGTCTCGTGACGCGGGGTGATGAGGCGGATGCCGTGGTCACGCAACCGGGAGTAGAGCCCGAAGTAGGAGCCGTCGATGATGCCGAACACCATGTCGACACCCTCGGCCTCGAGCATCTTCACCACGCGCTCGCCGCCCGGCATCTTGGTCATGTCGTTCCTCTTCTGCCCTGCTCGTCGCGGACCGTTACGCCTCGTCTGCAGTGGGCTGGCCGGTGGTGTGGAGCTCGATGATGAGGCCGTCGGGATCGGGGACCTCGACGTACCAGCCGAGGTGCCCTTCAGCCGGCGCGGAGTGACTGACTCCGAGTGCATCGAGGCGCGTGCACCATCGCGTGAGGTCGGCGACGGCACCGACGTTGAGCCCGACCGGAGAGAAGCCCTGGAGCGCGCGTGCGAGCGGGGGCGCGTAGTGCAAGCCGAGGGTGAGCCCGTTCCGGTGGCCGACGACGACACCGACGATGTGGTCTTCTTCCTCGACGGAGAGGAGGGGCTCGAAGCCGAACACGTCGGTGTACCAGTCGCGGCTGCGCATGACGTCCGACACCGGCAACCGCACGTGATGCAAGTCGACGACTGCCGGGTCGCTCACGGCCGGGCCTCGACGAGCAACCGAGTCATGCCGGGGATCTTACGAACGCGGCCCTTGTCCCGCGGAGAGGGCGCAGACGAGCACTGCACCTGCCCGAAGTCCGTGTGCTTCCTCCCGCTGCGCCCCATCGTTCCCGGTGTAACGCGACATAATGGTCCTTTTCGTCTGTTCGCCTCCAACCGGACGACGGCGCGCCGCCCGCGACCGACGATAGGAGCCTGCGAGACACCGAGCGCGGCTCGCCCGGCGTGGGTTCATCCCTCGATTGACCACGAGCGCGTGAGCCGTGCGCGAAGCGGCAGCCACGAACCCGCTGACCGGCGAGACCCGATGCCAATCGCGCCCGGAAGATTCTTAGAGTTTGCTCAACCGATTCACGCAGAGTCCTTACTCGTCGCCGCGATGCTCTTGTTGACGACGAACCCGGGAGAACATTGTGCGCCCACCCCACGAACCACCCGGTGCGGACCCCTACTTCGACCGCGTGCATTTCGCCGAGGATGACGGGCCGCCACTGCTTCCACCGGACGATGCCGAAGCGCCCTACGAACCACCGGCTCGCAGGCGGCGCGGTCGCTGGGCGGTTGCGATCCTTGCGCTGGTGCTCGCGTGCGGGAGCCTCGTCGGCGCCGGCGCGCTGTTCACGCGACACGGAACGACCAACCCGACGACACAAGCGGCCGGCTCTCGCGTCGCGCCAACGCCGTCGGCGCCTTCGGCACCGTCGACGAGCAACAGCGGAGCCGCGTTGACGCTCGACCAGATTGCGGCGCGGGTGGATCCGGGGATCGTCGACATCACCACGACACTCGCCGATGGCGAAGGCACGGCAGAAGGCACCGGCATGGTGATCTCGTCACAAGGTGAGATCCTCACCAACAATCACGTCATCGACGGCGCGACCACGATCTCGGTGCAGATCAACGGCCACGGTCGCAACTACTCCGCGAGGGTCGTCGGGTACGACCCCACGCATGACGTCGCGGTGGTGCAGCTCAAGAATGCATCCGGTCTGACAACGATCCCGCTCGGCACCTCGGCGAACGTCGCCGCCGGCGACACCATCGTCGCGCTCGGCAACGCGCTCGGCCGCGGCGGCACGCCGGCCGCGGTACAAGGTGACGTTGTCGCTCTCGGACAGACGATCACCGCCGCGTCCGAAACGGGAAGCGCGCCGCAGCAACTCGACGGGATGATCGAGATCGCAGCGGCAATCGAGCCCGGCGACTCGGGCGGACCCGTCGTCGACACGCACGGCAAGGTCGTCGCCATGACAACGGCAGCCAGCCGCGGGATGGAGGAGACGTCGAGCTCCAAGGTCGCGTTTTCGATTCCGATCGACACCGCGCTGAACGTCGCCCGCCAGATCGAAGCCGGCAAGACGTCCGGTGACATTCACGTCGGCGATCGCGCGCTTCTCGGTGTGCGTATCGAAGACACCGGCAACGACGGCGGTTCGGCAACCGGTGCGGCGGTCGTCGGCGTAGAAAGCGGGTCACCGGCGGAGGGCGCCGGTCTGACAGCCGGCGACGTCATCACCTCCGTCAACGGCAAGTCAGTCGATACAGCCCAAGCGCTCACGGCGGCGCTGTCGCAGGCACACCCCGGCGACTCCGTGAAGATCGGCTGGGTCGACACTGACGGAACGCATCACACAGCATCGGTCAAGCTCACCGCCGGCGCCCCCGCCTGACGGCCCTCTCGCCTGTCCGCCCGGCCCGCACCGCGGATCACCGGGCGGCGGCGAAGGCGTCGATCTCGTCGAGGTGGCGTTGCCGGGCGTCGTCGTCGAGAAACGACGCGACGAACGAGTTGCGCGCGACCTGCAACACGTCGTCGTCGGTCAGCTGCAGCGCGCGCGCCGTCGCGGCATAGTTGTCCGCGATGTAGCCGCCGAAATAGGCGGGGTCGTCGGAGTTGATGCTGACGTTCAGACCGCGCTCGAGCAGCCGGCGAACGTTGTGGTGCTCCAAGTCGGGAAACACACGAAGCTTGACGTTGGAGAGCGGACAGACGGTGAGCGGAATCTGCTCGGCCACCAGCCGTTGCACGAGCCGGTCGTCTTCGAGGCACCGCACGCCGTGATCGATCCGCCGCGCCCCGAGCACGTCGAGCGCCTGCCAGATGTACTCGGGCGGACCTTCCTCGCCGGCGTGCGCGACCGCGAGGAATCCTTCGGCACGAGCCCGCTCGAAGACGTCGCGGAACTTCTCGGGCGGATTCCCCGCTTCGGACGAGTCGAGGCCCACGGCCGTGATCGCGTCGCGGTACGGCAGCGCGGCCTGAAGCGTCGCCACCGCCGACTGTGCATCGAGATGACGCAGGAAGCACAGGATCAGCCGCGAGGTGACGCCGAGCTCGCGTTCGCCGAGAGCCAGCGCGGCGCTGATTCCGTTGACGACAACCGCGAGCTCGACACCGCGCTCGGTGTGGGTCTGCGGATCAAAGAACACCTCGGCGTGGCGTACTCCCTGGCACGCGGCACGTTGCAGGTAGGCCCACGTCAGGTCATAGAAGTCGCGCTCGTCGAGGAGGACGGCGCAACCCGCGTAGTAGACGTCGAGAAACGATTGCAGATCGTCGAAGACGTAGGCATCACGGACGGCCTCGACGTCGGGGTACGGCAGCGCGATCGAGTTGCGCCGCGCCAGCTCGAACATCAGCTCGGGCTCGAGCGTCCCCTCGATGTGCACATGCAGCTCCGCTTTGGGGAGCTCCGCGAGCAATGGCGACATCGAAACCTCCGCGCTGCGCCCGCCCCCGCAGTCATCAACCGCGAGGGGCGGAGCGCGGCGGGTTTGCGACTATGTGATCGAGTCGCGCCAGGCGTCGGCCTCGGCGTAGATGCCGACGGCGTCTGTGATGTCGAGAACCGGCACGATCTCGAACTCGTTGACACCGCCGAACTTGGCCGGCCCCTCCGCCAATACCGCGGCGTCGGTGGCGTCGACCAGGAGGGTGCCCCCGGTGCCGTCGGCCCGGGCGACAAACGACTTGATCTCGAGGCCCGGCGGCGGCGACCACTTGCTGAACAACGCCAGGGCCCGCTTTCCGGACGCCTCGTTTTCCTGGGCTGACCCTCCGGCACGCGTCGAATACGTGATCTGGAACAGCATCGGTCCTCCTGAGGCACACACTCGCTGGCATGGCCCTGCGCGCCCGAGCCTCGCGGCGAACCGCCGGATCGTCAAGAGGCGCGGGTCACTCGAGCGCGGTGCGCTTCTCCGGCGCCGCTACTCTGCGGCGCGCATGGCGACGACCACCGACCTCGAGACGATCGC
>DASVIY010000214.1:0-3226 GCA_036386195.1 Acidimicrobiia bacterium
GGTCGCCCAGTCGGGATCGAGCCCCGGGCACCGCAACGTGACACCGGGCCGTTCGCAGTCCCACAACAGCACCGGCCACATCCCGTGCCAGCGCACCGCGTACGACACGAGCCCGGCGCGCGTGGGCGCGTCGTGGACGTCGAGCGACGCGCCGCCCCACGAATGCGGCCAGTCGGTGAGCAACGTGACCTCGTCGTCGCGAGCGTCGGATGCAAGGGCTGCGCGCACGTCGAGCAGCAGACCGGCCGGATCATCGTCGCCGGGCCGGGGCCATGACGCCGGTGGTGGACGCCGGGCCGCCCGCCGGCGCGCGCGCACCCCCAGGCGCCGCCAGGCAGCGTCGGCTTCGGTGTCGAAGCCCCAGTCTTCGAGCGCCATGACCACCGACGGATCGGGTCGGGCCGCGCCCTCCGCCGCGAGGAGCACCTGGCACCGGGCCGCGTCGATGGCCCGCTGCAGCCGCTCGTCGGGCAGCTCGACCCGCATCGCGCGCTCGAGCTGCGACGCCCATCCCGCCGCGGCCTGCGCGGCCGACGGAATGCTCCGGAGATCGACGGAATCGACCGCCACCGCATCGCGGCCGGCCGTGACGAGCGCGGATCGAAGGTGCGTGCGGTGGGGCAACGGCAGGAGCAACGCGACCTCGGCGCCCGCAGTTCGGCAGTTGAGCGCAGGAATCGCGTCGGCGCGGGCGTCGCCGCGGCGCACGATCTCGAGCGCGTCGCCGGTGCTCGACACCGCCCACCGCGCCGGACGGCTCGGCATCAGCAGCGCCGGTCGTCCGTCGATCTGCAGCTGCGTGTCGTGCACGGCGACTCGTCCGAGACGCTTGCCCGCGACCGCCCGCAGCACGAATGCGATTACGAAAGGCGCACCCGATGTGTTCTCGACGTCGATCACGAGCACGTCGGCCGGCCCGCCGACGCCGTAGACGCGCTGCACCGCGTCGCCACCCGGCACGCGCATCGACGTCTCGACGACCGGCGTTGCGCCCACGGTGTGTTGACGAACCGCGACCTCGTCGGCAGGGACGCGCCAGCGATCGTCGGCGCCGATCCACCAGTCGAGCTCCCAGTCCGCGTCGGTGCGGACGCGTCCCCGCGTATCGACCTGCGCCTGTGCTCGACCGCCGAGGGCGCCAACCAGCGTGTCGCGTGGTTGGCTCAATGAAGGCCGTGGAGCTCGGGTTTCGCCTCGCGCAACATGAGCGCCGGCACGATGTCGGCGGCCTTGCGGCCCTCGTAGAGCACCTCCCCGACGAGCGCGGAGATCGGCATCTCGACGCCGACGCGCTGGGCGAGCGCGAGCACGGCCTCCGTCGTCTTTACTCCCTCGGCCACCATGTGCATGTCGGCGACGATGTCGTCGAGCGTGCGTCCCTGGCCGAGCTGAAAGCCGACAGTGCGGTTGCGGCTCTTGTCGCTGATGCACGTGGCGACGAGGTCGCCCATGCCCGCGAGACCCGAGAAGGTGAGCGGGTCACCGCCGAGCGCCACGCCGAGCCGGGCCAGCTCCGCCAGGCCGCGGGTGATCAGCGCGCCCTTCGTGTTGTCGCCATAGCCGAGGCCGGCCGCGATGCCGGCTGCGATCGCGATGACGTTCTTCAGCGCGCCGGCAATCTCGCAACCGACGACGTCGGGGTTGGTATAGACGCGGAACGTGCGGGTCATGAAGAGCTGCTGCAGTTGCGCAGCCACTGCTTCGTCGCGCATCGCGATCACCGACGCCGTCGGCTGACCCTCGGCGACCTCGCGCGCGAGGTTCGGCCCCGTGACCACGCCGATACGATCCGGGTCGTGGGCCGGCAGCACTTCGGCGACGACCTCGGTCATGCGTCGCAGCGTGCCCTGCTCGACGCCCTTCGAGAGACTCACCACCGGCACGTGCGGGCCGATCAGGTCGGCGGCGGCGGTGAGCACGTCGCGATAGCCGTGCGACGGCACCCCCATCACGATCACGTCGGCGCCGCTGCATGCCTCGCCCAGGTCGTTCGTGGCGACGAGATCGGTGGGGAGCGAGATGCCCGCGAGGTACATGGTGTTCTCGTGCTCCGCGTTGATCTTCGTCACGAGCTCGGGCTCGCGGGCCCACAGCACCGTCGGCGCGTTGCCGGCGACAAGACCGGCGAACGCGGTGCCCCAGGACCCGGCGCCGATCACCGCGACGCTGCTCGTGCTCATGCTCATGCTCCCCCCGCTTCGGTCGCCTGCGCCCGATGCACCATGACGGTCTCGGGTCTTCGTACCCACCAGTCGTCCTCTCCGGGCTCGGGACGCTGGGGATAGATCTCGCGGGCGCGCGCGACGCACGCTGCGATTGCAACCATGATTCGCTCCGTGGCGGCGTGCACATCCTCGTGGGCGCCGATGCGCACCGGTTGCCCGACCACTGCCACCTCGGCGATCCCCCACCGCCACCGCGGCTTGCGGCCCTTGAAGAGGGTGCGGTGGGCGCCCCAGAGCCCCACGGGCGTGACCGGCACTCCGGACTGCTCGGCAAGGCGCGCGGTGCCCGTCTTGGCCGCCATCGGTTCCAAGTCGAGCGAGATAGTGCCCTCGGGGAACACCGAGACGCACTCGCCCCGGCGCAGCGCCTCGACCGCGGGGTCGAGCGACCCGGCCGCGTCGGCGGTCTCGCGTTTGACGGGGATCTGGCGGGCGTGACGAAGCAGGAAGCCGACGGCCCGCTTGTCGAACAGCTCGGCTTTGGCGAGGAAGCGCACCCGCCGATGACGTCGGTCGGCGACGTTGGCGAGCGCGAACGGATCCAGGTACGACGTGTGATTGGTCGCGAGAATCACCGGCCCACGCACCGGGATGCGGTGCCCGTCTTCGATCGTCCACTGCATCCCGTGACGCACAGGTATGACGCATGCCGAGCGCAGGACGGGATACACGATTTCCACGGCCGGTAGCATACGCACGAAGATGCAACTTGAATCGGTCGAGATCGGACGGTGTGCCTTCACTGCATGGCGATGCCGTTGAACGCTGCCGCGACGACAGGGGTCGTCGTGCCCATCCGGGCCTTCGCTCTCGGCAAGGCCCGCCTGGCCACGCGTGTGGCCGGCGCCGACCGCGCCGACCTCGGTCGCCGGCTTGCGGCGACGGTCGTGGCCGCGGCCGGTGATCTGCCGGTGGTCGTGGTGTCGAGTGCCCCCGAAGTGCTCGACTGGGCCGCCGAGCTCGGCCTGACGGTGCTCGCCGATCCGGGCACGCTCGACGCC
>DASVIY010000215.1:0-3244 GCA_036386195.1 Acidimicrobiia bacterium
GCGGCGTATGCCGTGGCGCGGTCGACCTCGACCTTGAACTCGCTCTCGTCGGTCTGTTGGCCGATCTTGTCGATCGCGAACCCCATCGTGTCCTCCTGATACGTCGTGGTGCGTCGTCGTCAGTTGCGTTCGGTATCGACGTTCGTGCGCGCCGCCGGAATCGCGTCGAGGCGCTCGTCGGGTATCGGCTCGCCGGTCACCTCGTCGACTCCGTACGTGCCCGCGTCGATGCGCTCGAGCGCGGCTTGCAGCTCGGCCAGCTCGGCCTCGAGCTGGTCGAGGATGGAAAGGTCTTTCTCCCGCTCGAACGTCTCGGTAGCCGTGTCGGCCGGATGCTGGTCATAGGCCGACAGCTCGGAGAGCTGCTCGGTCTCCGACTCGTCGCCGAGCTCGCCGCGGAGATCGTCGATGAGGGCCCCGACCCGTTGCTTCTCCGCTTCGACGCGCCGACGCGCCTCCTCTGACTCCATCACGGCGCAGCGTACCCGCACTGCCTCGAGACGAGCCGAAGCGCGCGGCCGGTCACTCGCGCAGACGCAGCTCGAGCACGTCGGCCTCGTCGGCGAGCAGACTGTGGACCGCGTCGAGACGCGCTCCGGGGTCATCGAGCTCCAGCAGTCGTTGCCCGTCGAGGGGGCCGATCGGGGCGAGCGCGGCGGCGCCGAATGAGGCGAAGTGCGGATCGGGGTCCAGCCGCACGTCGAAGCCGCTCATGCGGAGCGCGGCGATGCCGGCGCCCGGCTCTCCGAGCTCGGCGCGCAGTGCGAGCACGCGGACGAGAAGGCGCTCGACGTCGTCGCGCCGGAGCTCGAGCGTGACATCGTCTGCCACCGCCGGCTCCTCGATGCGGGTGACCTCGGCGCGCGGGTACGGGTCGTCAGTGAGCCATGCGTCGACGCGAATGCGTTGTGTGCCGACCGTGGCCAACACGTACCGGCCGTCGGGAAGCTGCGCGGCCTCCACGATCCGGGCGACCGTCCCGACGTCGAAACGCACGTCTCCGCCGCCCACTTCACTTCCCCGTTCGATCAGCACGACGCCGAACTCGGGCTCACCGGCGAGGCACGCCTCGACGAGCGCTCGGTAACGCGGCTCGAAGACGTGCAGCGGGAGCACCGCCGAGGGAAACAGCACCGTGCCGAGCGGGAACATCGGAAGGGTCTCGGCCATGCGCGCACCGTAACGGCGTGGCGCGTCTCGCGCGTCTCATGCGCCCGCCCGCCGAGTCAGTTGCCGCGTGCTCGGAGCGCCGTGCCTTCACGGGCGGCGATCGTCGCCTCGTTTCCCTCGAGCTCCTCCGCCAGGCGCAGGAGGACGTCGGCAGCTTCGTCGAACCGGCCCAGCCCGCCGAGAGCGGTCGCGAGCCGGCGGCGGTGCGCGGGCGACGCTCCCGGGATGCTGAGCCGCAGGCGGATCACCCACGGTGCGGAGGCCGGGTCACGTTGCATCAGGGAGTGGTGCAAGTTGGCGAGCATCCGATCGAGGATGGTGCGCGCCGGTGTGATCGCCAGGTGGTCGAGCGAAAACTCGGCCGCGTCGCCGTGGACCACCTGAAACACCGAGCGGCAACCATCGACGTCGAGCACGCGGCCGTCGTGGAACGGGTCGAACCACACCGGATCATCGCCGCCTGTGGTCACGAGGAAGTGGCCGGGCATGCCGACGCCGCCGAGGGTGACGCCCGATCGGCGCCCGACTTCCATCATCAAGACGCTGAGCGTGATGGGAATACCGAGGCGACGGGCCAGCACGTCGTCGAGATACGAGTTACGGGGATCGCCGTAGTCGACCGTGTTCCCCGCGAAGCCGAGCTCGACGAACAGCCGGTGCGCGAGCACGGCCGGATCGTGAGCCGCGGCCTCGTTGGCCAGCGCGTCGAGGTCGGCGAGCCTGCCGTCAATGTCGAGCCCGGGGTGCGCGTGCGCGGCAATGAGCAGTGCCGCCTCGTCGAGCGGAATCTCGCGCTCCGAGCGACCGACGACCTCGGCGAACCGCGCCGTCACGTCCACAAGACGAAGCTACCGCCGCCCGGCCGCCGGATACCGCGCGCCGGTAGCATCCTCTGCATGGAAGCCGCGCTGCGCGCAACGGTCGTCGCCCGGTTGAAGAGCGACAACCAACGTCTGACTCGCAATCGCGAATCGCTGCTCGACGCGCTCGCCTCGGCGGCACGCCCGCTCACGATCCCGGAGATCCTCGACGCGCGACCGGCGTTGGCTCAGAGCTCCGTGTACCGCAACCTCCAGGTGCTCGAAGACGCCGAGACGGTGCATCGAATCGTGACCGACGACGAGTTCGCGCGCTTCGAGCTCGCCGAGGACCTCACCGAGCATCATCACCACTTGATCTGCGCCGAGTGTGGCGCGGTCGAGGACGTGCCGGCATCGGCAGGCCTCGAGAAGTCGGTGCGTGCCGCGGTCGCCCAGATCGCCCGCTCGACCGGTTTTCGTACCCAACGCCACCGCATCGACCTCGTGGGGCTGTGTAAGCGCTGCGCGTGAGTTACGTCGCATGATCGCCGGCGTCCCCGGCCGATCACGGCATTGCAGCCGGCCCGGACCAGGATGGGCGGGATGACGCGAGTGATCCGGGTGCTCGCCATGTTCGCGGTCGCGCTCGGGGCGGTCTTGTGCTCGGCCGATCCCGCCGCGGCGCACGGTGTGGCGGGTGTGCAGCCGACGAACTACGAACTTCGGATCACGAGTGTCGTGCCGCGGCTTCGCGGTGTCGAGCTCCGCGCCGTCGACCTCGGCAACCGCCTCGAGCTCCGCAACGACAGCGACCGCGACATCGTGGTGCTCGGCTACCGAAGCGAGCCGTACCTACGCGTCGGACCGAAGGGCACGGCGGAGAACCTGCGCTCGCCGGCCACGTACCTGAACAAGCGCAACGACCTGAGCGAGCAAGTGCCGTCCTCCGCGAACGCGTCGGCGGCACCGAAATGGCGCAAGCTCACCTCGGCGCCGGTGGCGCGATGGCATGACCACCGGGCGCATTGGATGGGCACGCAGCTTCCGCCGAACGTGCGGCGCGATCCCGGCCGGCGCCAGGTCGTACAGCACTTCGTCATCATGCTGCGCGACGGGAACGTTCCGATCCGCGTCACCGGCGAGGTGATCTGGGTCCCGGGCCCGTCGCCGTGGCCCGCCGTCCTCGGCGCCTTGGTGCTCGCGGTGGTCGTGGTCGCGTTGAGCCGCACGAATATCTGGGCGTGGGTGCTCGGTGGCACGCTGGCGCTGCTCCT
>DASVIY010000216.1:0-2489 GCA_036386195.1 Acidimicrobiia bacterium
CACCCAGTGCGCGCCGCGTGGTGTGCGCGTCGACGAGCCGGAGCACCGTGCGGCGCGACACGTGTCGCGCGCGCGCGACGCGACGCGCCTGGACGCGCGCGTTGGCGACTGAGATATCGGGGTCGAGCCCCGAGAACGACGCGGTCACCGCGTCCACTGGCACCCGTGCATGTGAACCAAGACCGTTTGCCTGCCGGTACGCGGCGACGCGCTGCGGCACCGTGTTCGGGTTGCACGTCTTGGAGCCGTTGCGATTGGTCTCGTAGACCGGCTGACCGTGCGCGTCCACGACCGGTGCACCGGCATCATCCGTCTTCGGCACGGGAAGACAATCCGCGAGGAGCCGATCAGCGAGCGGCCCGGCATTCGACCCGCCCGACGCGGTGGCGTCGTACCCCGTGCCCGTGTAGCCAGTGCCTGCCGCGGACGGCCGGGGCCAGAAGTAGCCGGGCGCGGTGAACGGCTGCGCAAGCAGCTTCGAGCCCGCGATCGTGCGGTCACGTACGACAAGGGAACCTTCGGCCTGATGCTCGAAGAACAACTGTCCGATGCCGTAGACCGCCGCGGGAAAGGCGACACAGACCACCAGCCCGAGCACGACCACGAATCGCAGTGAGACCAGGAACGCGGGGATGTATCGGCGCATCAGTGCCTCCTCGACCTCACAGCGACAGGTGTTCCACGATCGGGCCGAGCGCGAGGGCCGGCAGATAGGTCAGTGAGACGACGATCACCACGACGAAGACGAGCAGCACGCCGAAGAGCACGCCGTCGGTCGGGAACGTGCCCGCAGTAGGCGGCGCCGGCTGCTTGCGCGCCGACCCGCCCGCGATCGCAAGCACGGGCACGATCAGCAAGAACCGGCCCATGAGGATCGCGACAGTGAGGGTGATCTCGTACCAGTGCGACGTAACCGTGATACCGGGGAACGCGGAGCCGTTGTTGTTGCCCGCCGACGCGTAGGAGTACAGCATCTCGCTGAACCCGTGCGCGCCGGTGTTTGCCACCGCGCTCGTCGCCGTCGACAGCAACACCGTGATGCCGGCGAAGGTCAACACAACGAACGGCACGAACAGCACGTAGATCGTCGCCAGCTTCACGTCGGGTGCCCGGATCTTCTTGCCGAGGTACCCCGGTGTACGGCCGACCATCAGCCCGGCGATGAACACGGCCACGAGCGCCATCACCAGCAGCCCGTACAGGCCCGACCCGACACCACCGGGGCCGTACTCGCCGGTCAAGATGTTGGTCATCACGATCCCGCCGCCCAGCGGCGTGAACGAGTCGTGAGAGCCCGCGACCGAACCGGTGGAGGTGCTCGTCGCGTCCGACCCGTGCATCGCCGCGCCGGCCGCGCCCGAGCGCACCTCCTTGCCCTCGAGATTGCCGCCGCCCTGGGTGGCGCGCGCTTTCTGATCTGCACCTGCGGCCGTGAGCCTCGGATTGCCGTGCGTCTCGAAATACGTCGTGCCGACCATCGGAACGGCCCAGAGCACGAGCATCACCCCGAACAGCACATAGCCCTGACGGCGACTGCCCACGAGCCGCCCGAAGGTGAACGGCAGGCCGAAGGCGATGATCGCTGCCGCCAGCATCTGGACGAAGTTCGTCAGCCCGGTCGGGCTCTCGAATGGATGTGCGGAATTCGCGTTGAAGTATCCGCCCCCATTGCTGCCAAGCTCCTTGATGGCCTCCTGACTGGCGACAGGACCTCCCGGGACCGTGGGCTTCGCCGCCGCCTGGCCGTCTGTCTTCGCCGCGACCAGGGAACGATCGACGGGCGCGACGCTCCGCTGGCTGTGAAAGTTCTGGATGACACCCTGACTCATGAAGAAGATCGCGAGCACGAAGCTGATCGGCAACAGGATCCGGGTCACGGCACGCGTGATGTCCACCCAGAAATTGCCGATCGTGTCGGCCTTGCGACGCGCCAAGCCCCGGATCAGAGCGACCGCGACGGCGAGGCCGGTGGCCGCTGACATGAAGTTCTGGAAGACGATCCCGACGGTTTGGGTGAAGATGCTGACGGTCGACTCGGGGACGTAGCTCTGCCAGTCGGTGTTTGTGGTGAAGCTCGCCGCGTTGTTCAGTGACATGAACGGATTGAGCGCAGCGCGGTGATCCGGATTGAACGGGAGTGAGCCTTGGAGGCGCTGAATCGCGTACAGCACGACGATGGACACGAAGCTGAACACCAGCAACGACCCCGCGTACCGCGTCCAGCGCTGCTCGCGATCTTGGTCGATCCCCACCAGGCGGTAGATGACGCGCTCCAGCGGCAAGAACACCCGGTCGCCCGGAGCGTGCCCACCACCGAACACCGCGGCCATGTACCGGCCCATCACCGGAGCCAGCAGGAGCACCAACCCTGCGAGCAGGGCGAACTGAGCCCACGTCGGCGCGCTCATCGTGCCGGCCTGCCCAGATGTCGAGCCGCGTCACTCACGCGACACCCCGCGGGTCGTCGACGCGCGTCTCCGTCTCCCCGA
>DASVIY010000217.1:0-5646 GCA_036386195.1 Acidimicrobiia bacterium
ACCCCCGGCGGCGCCGCGATCGGCAACTTCCAAGGAGCCGGTGCACCCGGGGAGCTGATCAGCGGCCTCCAGAACATCATCGCCTGGAAGCTCGCCGCCTCCGGTGTCGACCCGGGGAAGGCGACGCTCTACACGACCAACGGCAACGACAAGTTCGCTCCCGGCACCCAGCTCTGGGAGCCGGTGGTCATCGGCCATCGCGACACCTGGTTCACCGACTGTCCGGGCGACGGGCTCTACGGCCGCCTTGGCGAGATCGCGGCCCCGGCCGCGGCGCGCGTGATCTCGAGCATGCCGGAGCCCACACCGTGGTGGGTGCCCGGAGTCTTCCAGCCTGCGATCGCGACGCTCGACGCGTTCGGCGGTGTGCATCCGGCCGGCAGCGCCAACGGCTTCCACCACACCGCGTACTGGCCCGGCTGGCCGATCGCGCGCGCGGTCAAGCTCAAGACGGCCGCGGGCGGCTACGTGCTCGATGGCTGGGGTGGGATCCATTCCTTCGGGAACGCCGGTGGCGCCGGGGTGCTGACTGCGTACTGGCGCGGTTGGGACATCGCCCGTGACATCGTGCTCCGCCCGGCCGGCGGTGGATGGGTGCTCGACGGTTGGGGCACGGTGCACGCGTTCGGTGGCGCGCCCGCGATCAACTCGGGCGTCTACTGGTACGGCTGGGACATCGCTCGCAGCCTCGTGGTGTTTCCCAGCGGTCTCGGGGGCTACGTGCTCGACGGCTGGGGTGGGATCCACAAGTTCGGGAACGCCCGCGCCGTGGGGGCGCATCCGATCTGGCCCGGCTGGGACATCGCGCGCAGCATCGTGTGGCGAAGCGACAACCGCGGCGGCTACCTGCTCGACGGGTACGGCGGCTTGTATCCGTTCGCGGGCGCCCCGCCGATGGCCAACGTGCAATACCTCGGGTTCGACTTCGCCGCGTCGGTCGCGCTCAACCGTGGCGGCAACGGGGGATATGTGCTCGATCGGTTCGGCGGCCTCTACCCGTTCGGGAACGCGCCGTGGGTGGGCGTGTCCCAGACCTGGTGGGGCTTCTCCCTGGGTCGCGGAGTCGCTACCGGCTGACGCCGCTCACTCGTCGGGCGTCGACGCGACAATTGCGTATTCCTGCGCGCCGAAGAGCACCTCGTTGAGCCGCCGGAGCGCGGTGTTGATCTGCTTGACCGAAGCAGGGGCATCGGCGGCCTCGTCGAGCAACGTCAGCTGGTAATCGGTCGCCGGTTCGTAGAACTCGAGTCGCACGTCGCGGAAGCCGGCGCGTTCGCAAAGGAACGTGAGCAGCGACGGGTGCAGCGGCCAGACATGCGTCGGGTCGAGGATGTACGAGTTCCCCAAGACGATGAGCGACGCCGGATTCGGCGTCTCGGCGAGGAGAAGCCCGCCCGGCACGAGACGCGTCGCGGCGAGGTCGAGGAACGCGGTCAGCGTGTCGAGGGGGAGGTGCTCGACGAGATGGATGGCCGTGATCGCGCCGTAGGAGTGTGCCGGTGCGGCGCGCAGGAACTCGACGGCGTCACCGACACGCGCGTCGAGACCGGCGGCGCGGGCTTCGTCGACCATTCCCTGGTCGAGGTCGAGGCCGGTCGCCTCGATGCCGTGCTCGCGGAGGACGCCCAGCAACTCGCCTCGCCCACAGCCGACGTCGAGCACAGGAGCGCGGCCTGCGAGGCGTTCGACATATCGCCGTTCGAACGTCGCGCGCACGTGCTGCGAATCGCCGCGGAAGCGTTGCTCGAATCCGACGTAGTCGAAGGCGTTCGTGGTTGCGGACACCTCGCCCGACGATGCCTCCGTCGCGGACGCCGGTACCGGCGCCGCGGGCTCGAGCGCGGACGCTGCGGCCCGCGAGCGACGGTCGATCGCGTTCACCCGTTCCCGTAGCTCCGCGAAGCGCGCGGGCACGCCGTCGAGCCCGGCAGCCGGCGCGATCGCCGTGCCGAGCGCGTCAAGTGCATCGCGAAACGCCTGGAGCTCGCCTTTCATCAGCTCGAGATTGATCGTGAGTGACCGCACCTCGTCTTCCGCCGGCAAGGTGTCGAGCGCGGCCCCGAACGTCTTCAACTCCCCGTGCATGAGCTCGACCTCGACTGCGAGCCGGTCGTGCTCGGTGCTTCGGGTTGCGCGCAGCCGCGTTGCGGTCGCGTCCGCGGTGCGGTCGAGGAACCGCTGCCACAATGGCCGTGCGGCCCGACGCGCCGCGCCCTTCGCGCCCCGCTTGGGCTCGTCTGTCACCGGGTCTGCCTTGTCGGTGTCGGGCTGCGGCTCCATGCCGAGGTCGGCACGGAGCTCGTCGACGAGGTCGCCCTGGAGGTCGGGGTGCGAAGTCACGCGACGCGCGCGCCGGTGAGCGCCCGGCAGGCGGCGATGGCGCGTTGCTCGGGTGACGCGTCGACGGGTGTGTGCAGCTCGTCGAGGCGGAGCCGGAGCGAGCCGAGGGGCACCGCGGGCGGTGTGAGCACGACGCCGAGACGGGTGAGCATCGTGTGGGCGACGTCACCGACGTCGTGTCGACGTTCGACGAGCGCGCGTGCTTCACGGCCGAGGCGCGCGGCCTCGACCATGTCGGCCGCGAGGCCGCCGGCGACTTCGACCGCGTTGCTCGCCGGCGCGACGAGCACGTCATGTCCGTCGGTCGCGCCCAGCAGCGCCGCGGTCGTGGCATCGGTCACGACCGGCGTACCCAGCGCAAGGGCGACAAGGGCCGTGCTGCCCCGCACCGCGGCCGCGGACGCAAGCGCGAGCGCCGTTGCCTCCGTCTCGGGTCGCAGGCCGGTAGGGGAGGGAAACCCGAGCACAACCGTGAACGGCGACGGGAGCCTCAAGCGACGCCGCCACCGCTCCCGCAGGAACGGGGCGATGGCCAGATGACGTTCGGCATCGACGGGATGTACCGGCGCCAGGAGCGCGCGCGGCCCGAGCTGCTCGAGGCGTGCCGGATCGTCGGTGATGAGCAGCTCGGCCCGATCGCGAAGCTCGTTCGACACGGCTTCATCTCGTGCCACCACGACGGCCAGCGGTGTTGCGCGATCGTGCATTGCCGCCGCGAGGCCGGGGGCGCGAGCCGAGGTCGCCACGCGCGCCGCGACCGGGCCGAGCGCACGATCGGAGGCCCGCACCATGCACGCGCGAGAGACGCGCGTAACGAGCGCGCGGGCCATCGGCGAGGTGTCACGGCCGACGAGCAGCTCGATGAGCGGTGGGGTCATGTGCCGGTGAGTCGCGCGACGACCGGATCCCAGCTCAACGTGGACACGCGCTCGCGGGCGGCGCCGCCGAGGCGCTCGAGCAGCTCGTGGTCGGTCGCCAGGCGGTCGATTGCCTTGGCGATGCCCGCGGGCGTGCCATCGGTGACGAGTCCGGTCACGCCGTCCTCGACCCACTCCAGCACGCCACCGGAGTCGGCCGCCGTGATCACCGGCTTGCCGGCGCGAAACGCCTGGAGCGTGACGTATCCGTAGTCTTCCTCGTGCGGTGTGTACACGACGGCGAGCGCGTTCGCGAACCGCTCGACGAGGTCGTCGTCATTGACGAAGCCCGGCAGCTCGATCCGGTCGGTGACTCTGATCTCTCTCGCCCGGCGGAGCAGATGCTCGCGGCGTGAGCCGCGCCCCGCGACGACGGCTCGCACCGGCGCCTGCACGTGCGCGAGCGACTCGACGAGCAGCTCGGGTCGCTTGTTTTGCTCGAGACGCGTCGCGCAGAACACATAGTCGCCGAACGGCCCGGGGTGGAGCCGGTCGTAGAGCGGGGGCGGGTGGTACAGCGGTTGGGAGGCGAGCCCGTTGTAGCGGGCCAGCCGTTCGCTGACGACTCCCGAGATCGTGAAGATGCGTTCGGCTTCGCTCAACGCCCGGGTGTCCCAGTCGGCCAGGAGGCGCTGGGCGTCGAGCGACTCGTCGTCGAGCCCGAAATCGGACCACGGGCTGTCGGCCGCGTCATACGCGGCGCGGTGCTGGTGCGGCAGCCAGACGACCTTGCGGGGATGACGCACGAAGTACGACGGGAAGTTGGTTGCGATCACCAGGTCCGCGTCGACCGGTACGAAGCGCCACGCGAGCGCGGCGTCGAAGATGCGCTTGCGGTCCCATGCCACGGGGAGCCGGATCAGCTCCGCGCGATGGCCTGCGGCTGCGAGTCGCTCGACGAGCTGCTCCATGAGGAGCTCCGCGCCGCCCCGCGTGAAGACGGCTTGCGCGCCGCATACGGCAATGTCCATGTGACATCGAGCCTAGAGCCTGAAGGCCCCGCAGCCGGTCCTGACACACCCGGGCGCCGGTGTCGGGAGCACCGCGAGCCCAAGCACCGCAGCGGGTTGCGGTGTGATCGCGGGCGCCGCCGCTAAGGTCTGATCACCGTGAAACGAGTTGGACGTCTGGCATTCGTGCCCCCCCGATACGGTGCCGATGTCATCGGCGGTGCCGAGACCGTCATGCGCGAGATGGCGCACGGGCTGGCCGAGCGCGGCTGGGACGTCGACGTGCTCACCACGTGCGCCCGCGACCATTTCACCTGGGTCAACGAGTATCCCCCCGGCGTCGAGACGGTCGACGGGGTGACGATCCGCCGGTTCCCCGCGGTGATCTCGACGCCGCGCGCGGAGCGCGCCGCGATCAGCGCCGCGATCGTGGCCGAAGCACCCGTACCGATCGAGCTCCAACAGCGATGGATGAACGACGACGTGCGCGTGCCCGACCTGTTCCACTTCCTGCTCGACCACTCGTCCGAGTATCGGGCCATCGTGGTTGCGCCGTACCTGTTCTGGCCCACGTTCGCGTGCGGTCAGATCGCTCCCGACCGCACCGTGCTGATGCCGTGCCTCCACGACGAGCCCGAGGCGTATCTCGAGATCTACCAACCGGTGTTCTCGGGGGCCCGGGGCATCTGGTTCCTCTCCGCCCCGGAGCAGGAGCTCGCACAACGGATCCATCCGCAGCTCGCCGTGCACGAGGTGATCGGTTCCGGGCTACACGTGCCGGATCGATATGACCCCGAGGCGTTCCGCGAGAGGTACGGCATCGAGGGCCGCTTCGTGCTCTTCGCCGGTCGCCGAGAGGGAGGCAAGAACTGGGAGCAACTGCTCGACGGCTTCGCCGCCGCGTCGATGTACGGCGATCTCGACCTGAAGCTCGTGACCATGGGCGCACTCGAAGTGCGCCCGCCCGCCGTGATCGCCGACAAAGTCGTCGATCTCGGCTTCCTGCCCGACGACCAACGCGACAACGCGTTCGCAGCCGCCGACGCGTATCTCCAGCCGTCGAAGTACGAGAGCTTCTCGCGCACGATCATGGAGGCATGGCTCGCGGGCACGCCCGTCATTGCGAATGGTGCGAGCGCAGTCAACCGCTGGCACTGCGAACGCTCGGGTGCGGGGCTCCTCTACGACGACGACCTGGAGCTCGCGCAGTGCCTCCGCTTCATCGCCGAGGCTCCCGATGCCGCGGCGGCGCTCGCCGTCGCCGGCCGGCAGTACGTGCTCGACCATTACACCTGGCCGGCGGTGCTCGACCAGGCCGAGGCCACCATCTTCAAATGGCTTCCCACCGGACCGTGATGCCGTGAGCGAACGCATTCTCATGGTCACGCCGTACCCACCGCTCCGCGACGGGCTGGCGCAGTACGCGGTGCAGGAGGTCA
>DASVIY010000218.1:0-11474 GCA_036386195.1 Acidimicrobiia bacterium
GCCGTCGGGCCGGCGCGCGATGCGGTGCAGCTCGGACGGGTCGGTAGTGCGCCGGCAGCCGACGCACGTGCGGCGGCGGGCCCGCGTCAGTCGCCTCCTCCGTCACGTGACGCGGCGGCATCAACCGCGGCCTCCTCGGCGGGGGCCGCCGTGTCGTCGGTTGCTTCGGAGGCCGCCGCGGCGGCTTCCTCATCGAGCACGACGGGAGCGTCGCTCTCGGCCGGGTCGGTGATGGCCGCGGCCGCGGGCACCACTGCCTCAGTCGTGACCGCGCCGGCCGCATCGGGGGCGGCGTAGCCGGCGGCTGCAGCCGAGATCGCCTCGCCGCCCTCGGCCGGCTGCCACACGAGCTCGCCGGTCGGGCTCTGGACCCACTCGCCTTCGGCGTACTCGACGCCCCCGCCGGCTTCTTCCTCGGCGAGTTGCGCCTCGCTCTTGATGTCGACGCGCCAACCGGTGAGCCGCGCGGCGAGCCGCGCGTTCTGGCCTTCCTTGCCGATCGCGAGCGACAGTTGGAAGTCGGGCACGATGACCTCGGCAGTACCCGTATCCGGATGCACGCGTACCTCACGCACGCGCGCCGGCGCGAGCGCCTTCATCACGAACTCCTGCGGGTTGTCGCTGTACGGCACGATGTCGACCTTCTCGCCGCGCAGCTCGTTGACGACCATGCGGACACGCGAACCGCGCGCACCCACACACGCGCCGACCGGATCGACGTTGTTGTCGTTGGATGCGACCGCGAGCTTCGTGCGATGACCCGGCTCGCGTGCGATCGCCTTCAGCTCGACGACACCGTCGACGATCTCGGGCACTTCGAGCTCGAACAGTCGCTTCACGAGGCCCGGGTGCGTCCGCGACACCACGATCTGCGGACCCTTGGCCGTCTTGCGGACCTCGACGATGTACGCCTTGAGCCGGCTGCCGTGATCGTAGCGCTCGTTTTGCACCTGCTCGGCCTGCGGCAGCAGCGCCTCGACCCGACCGAGATCGAGCAGCGTGTAGCGGGCGTCGGTCTGCTGGATGATGCCGGTGACGATGTCGCCCTCGCGGCCCGCGTACTCCTCGTACTTCATCTCGCGTTCCGCTTCGCGGATGCGCTGCAGGATCACCTGCTTCGCGGTCTGCGCGGCGATGCGTCCGAAGTCGTCGGGGGTGTCGTCCCACTCACGAACGACCTGGCCGTCCTCGTCGAGCTCCTGGGCGATGACCTTGATGTCACCCGTCTCGATGTCGATCTCGACCAGTGCTTCCTCGGCCGACGTGGGCAGCCGCTTGTACGCGGTCACGAGCGCGTTGGCCAACGCCTCGAGCATGATCTCGATCGAGATGCCCTTCTCGCGCTCGATGTTCTCGAGCGCCTCCATCATCTCTGAGTTCATCGGGAAGCCTTCTGTTGATGCTTCGCCTTGCCGGGCTTGGGCGCGGGGCCCCAGTCGAAGACCGTGCGCGCCTGCACGATGTCGTCGTACGTGATCGCGTGGGTCGCGCCTTCGATCTCGACGGTGATCTGCACCGCGTCGGCCGCGGTGAGCGCGCCGCGCTCGCGCACGACACTGCCGTCCGCGATCCGGTGCTTCACGCTCAGCGTCGCGCCGACGGCGCGCTCGAAATGGTCGGGCCGGCGCAGCGGCCGCTCGAGCCCGGGGCTGCTGACTTCGAGCGCGTACGGGCCGGCAACAACGTCGTGGGCATCGAGAACGGGTGAAAGTGCCTGCGTTGCCGCGGTGATCGCGTCGAGGTCGACACCGCCCTCGCGGTCAACGAGCACCTTGAGGACGGCAGCGCGGCCCGTGCCGGTGAGCTCAACGTCGAAGAGCTCGAGGCCGAGCGGCTCGAGGACGGGCGCGAGCACTCCCGCGATGGTGTCGATCCGCTCTGTCATGCCCGCTCACCTCCCCGTTTCCCTTTTCAATGACCCGGTTACGTTCAACAAAAAACGTGGGCTTACGCCCACGTCTCCGCGACACGGTGCGAGGCCGGATGGTTCCGGCCGAACCAAGCAAGTATATCGAATACCTTCCGGAAAGTCCCGGGCGCGGCGTAGCGTGCGGCCGATGGCGAAGCCGGAGGCAGTCGAGCTCGAGGCGGCCGGGCACGCTGTCCGGATCACGAATCCCGACAAAGTCTTCTTCCCGGCCCGAGGCGAGACAAAGCTCGACCTCGCCCGCTACTACCTGGCCGTCGCCGACGGCGCCGTGCGCGGCGCATACGAGCGCCCGACCGTGTTGAAGCGGTTTCCCGACGGCGCCACCGGCGAGCCGTTCTTCCAGAAGCGGGTCCCGGCGAACCGACCCGAGTGGCTCGACACCGTGATGGTCACGTTCCCGAGCGGGCGCTCGGCCGACGAGCTCTGCCCCACCGACATCGCGCACGTGCTGTGGGCGGTCAACCTCGGCTGCCTCGAGCTCAACCCGTGGAACGTGCGGCGCGACGACGTCGACCACCCCGACGAGCTACGCGTCGACCTCGATCCGCAACCCGGACTCCCCTACTCGATGGTTCAAGACGTCGCCTCGGCCGTGCACGAGGTGCTGGACGAGCACGAGCTCGTCGGCTTCCCCAAGACATCAGGGTCACGCGGCATCCATGTGAACATCCGGATCGAGGCCCGCTGGGACTTCCTGGAGGTGCGGCGGGCGGCGCTGGCGCTGGCGCGGGCCGTCGAACGCAAGGAACCCACACTCGCGACGTCGAAGTGGTGGAAGGAGGAGCGGGGCGACAAGGTGTTCATCGACTACAACCAGAACGCCCGTGACCGCACCGTCGCGTCGGCGTACTCGGTGCGCAGCAACGCCGAGGGCCGGGTGTCGTGCCCACTCACGTGGGACGAGCTTGCCGATGCCGACCCGGGTGACTTGACGCTCGCGACCGTGCCGGCTCGGTACGCATCGGTCGGCGACCCGTCTGCCGCGATCGACGATGTCGCGTTCTCGTTGGAGCCGCTCCTCGACCTCGCCGCACGCGACCGAGCGGAAGGCATGGGTGACGAGCCGTGGCCGCCCAACTTCCCGAAGATGCCGGGCGAGCCGAAACGCGTGCAGCCGAGCAAGGCGAAGAAGAAGACGAAGAAGACCTGACTTCGCCTACTTGGCGAACACTTCCTCGAGCTCGACCGGGACGGTCACTTCGAGTTGCGCGTAGGTGCACGAGGACGGGTCGCGGTCGTGGCGCCAGCGTTGGAACCGCGCGGTGTGCCGGAACCGGTCGCCCTGCATGTGCTCGTATGCGACCTCCGCGACCAGTTCGATGCGCAGCGGCTCCCACGTCATGTCCTTCTTCGCGTTCCACCGGCTCGGCGCGCCCGGCATGCGTTGCCCGGGATCGCCGGTTGCATCGGGATCGCCGCCACCGAACTCGGCCCAGTCGCGCCACGGGTGATTCTCGAGCGCGTTCGCGCGGTACGGCTCGAGCTCGCTCACGAGCTTCTTGCGCGCCGCCGCGGCGAAGCTGCTGGCGACGCCGACGTGATGCAGCGTGCCCGCGCCGTCGTACAGGCCGAGCAGCAACGAGCCCACACCGTCGCCGTCCTTGTGCGTGCGGAAGCCGGCGACGACCGCGTCGCAAGTGCGCAAGTGCTTCACCTTCATCATCGTGCGCTGGCCCTCGCAGTACTCGCCGTCGAGCGGCTTGGCGACGACACCGTCGAGCCCGGCGCCCTCGAACCGGTTGAACCACCGTGTCGCGACCTCGGGATCGGTCGACGCGGGTGCGAGGTGCACAGGAGACTTCGCCTTGCTCAACATCTTCTCGAGCAGCGCCCGCCGTTCGGAGAACGGGTGGGTGCGCAGGTCCTCGTTGTCGAACGCGAGCAGGTCGAACGCCACGAACGCTGACGGTGTCTCGGCCGCGAGCTTCTCGACCCGGCTCGCCGCCGGATGGATGCGCAGGGACAGCAGGTCGAAGTCGAGGCCGTGGTCGGTCATGATCACCAGCTCGCCGTCGACCACGGCCTTGTCGGGCAGCGTGCGTTTCAACGGCTCCAGGATCTCGGGGAAATAGCGGTTGAGCGGCCGTTCGTTGCGGCTTCCGAGCTCGATCTCGTCGCCGTCGCGAAAGACAATGCAGCGAAAGCCGTCGAACTTCGGCTCGTAGAGCAACCCGTCGCGTGCCGGAAGATCGCGCACCAGCTTCGCCAGCATGGGCGACACGGGCGGCATCACGGGCAGCCTCATCTCAACCACCCGTGAGCGCGGCGACAACACCGTCGAGTGCGACCTCGTCGCGTTCACCACTCGCGCGCACCTTGCGCTCGACGATGCTGCGCGCCAGCCCTTTGGCGCCGATCGTGAGCTGAACGGGCATGCCGAGCAGATCGGCGTCGGCGAACTTCACTCCCGGCCTGGCATCACGGTCGTCGTAGAGCACGCTGAGGCCTGCGGCTTCGAGCTCGCCGACGATACGCGACGCGGCTGCGGTGACCTCCCCGGTGGTATCGCCTTTGCCCAACAGCTCGACGACGTGCACGTCGTACGGCGCGAGCGCGGCCGGCCACGCGATGCCGTTGTCGTCGTGATACTCCTCGACCACCGCGGCAACAACACGTGAGAGGCCGAGCCCGTAGCAACCCATCACCATCGGATGCTGCTCGCCGCCTTCGTCGGTATAACGCGCGTCGAGCGCCTCCGCGTACTTGGTGCCGAGCTGGAACACGTGGCCGACTTCGATGCCGCGGTCGATCTTGAGCGGCGCGCCGCAGTTGGGACACGGATCGCCGGGCACGACCGTCACGAGGTCGGCCCAGGTGCCGACGTTGAAGTCGCGACCGAGCACCGAGTGCTTCACGTGGTAGTCGGTTTCGTTCGCCCCCGTGACCCACGACCGCAACTCGCGAACCAACGGATCGGCGAGGACCAGGTCTGCGCCGGTGAAGTCGGGACCGAGGTAGCCCTTGGGCAGTTCTCGGTGCTCGGCGAAGTCGTCGTCGGTGAAGAGGCGAGCGTGACGCGGCGCCACCGCGCGATCGAGCGCAGTCGGGTTGACCTCGCGGTCGCCGGGCACGAGCGCGAGACCGACTTCGCCGTCGACGTCGAACGCCATGGTCTTCAGGAGCTCGTTGGGTTGCATGCCCAGGTGCGCCGCAACGCCGTCGATGCCGGGCAGGTCGGGAGTGTGGACGCGCTCACGCTCGGGTGCGTCCGCCGGGGCGCCATCGACGCGGCCCGCGTCGCTGATCTGGCGGGTCGCGGCCTCGACATTGGCCGCGTAGTCACACGCCGCGCACCACACGAAGTCGTCCTCACCCACGCCGGCGACCGCCATGAACTCCTGCGACGTGTCGCCGCCGATCTCGCCCGACTGCGCCTTCACCGCGCGAAACACGAGGCCGCAGCGAGTGAAGATCTTCGCGTACGCCTCGCGCATGGCGTCATAGGTCTTGGCCAGGTCGGCTTGGTCGACGTGGAAGCTGTACGCGTCCTTCATGAGGAACTCGCGCGCCCGCAGCAGCCCGAAGCGCGGCCGCAGCTCGTCGCGATACTTCCAGTTAATCTGGTACAGGTTGACGGGCAGGTCGCGATAGCTCGAGTAGTCGGCCGCGACGGTGGTGGTGATCACTTCCTCCGCGGTGGGCGAGAGACAGAAGCCGGTCTCCTTGCGGTCCTCCAGCCGGAACATGAGCGGCCCGTACGCGACGTCGCGGCCGGTGCGGGCCCACAGCTCGAGCGGCTGCACGATCGGCAGCAGCAGCTCCTGGCCGCCGGCGACGTCCATCTCCTCGCGCACGATCTCCTCGACCCTGCGCAACACGCGGTAGCCGAGCGGCAACCACGAGTAGATCCCGCTGGCGACCTTGCGCAAGTAGCCACCACGAACGAGGAGACGATGGCTGTCGACCTCGGCGTCAGCGGGATCGTCCCGCAACGTGCGGGCGAACAGCTTGGACATCCGCATGGCCGGAGGCTAGCGATTGCCCCGCAGCGCGGAGCGCGTACTTGACTCCGGCGCGGACGAGCCGGTAGCAGCCGTCACAGAACTCGGCCGCGACCTCACGGAACACGTGGATCGACTCGGCCTCGAGAGCGCGCAGGTGGGTGAGCTGGTGGGTGATACGAGTGGCCGGGCGGCGCTCGGAGGGTGGTGGTCGCCGGGGCCCGTGACGGTAGCCCGTTTCGCCCCGAAAGCCGACCCAACAGATCGGGTTATAATTCCGACCTGTTCAGTGGTATTTTACTGCCCGGCCCGGTATCGTCACCGATCCCTCCTACTCACCCGGAGAAGCAGCCCTATGTCGCCGGCGAACCCATAACGATGGCGATCAACGTCACCGACCTCCGAGCCCGACGCCTCGATCCCGAGATCGACGACGAGCTCACGCGCTTCGAGGAAGCCGTCGGCGAGTACCTGACGGGCGAGATCGACGAAGACGTCTTCCGGGTGTTCCGCCTCAACCAGGGCATCTACGGCCAGCGCCAGGGCGGCCACAACCAGATGGTCCGCGTGAAGGTCCCGCACGGCCGCGTCCAACCCGAGCAGCTCGAGATGCTCGGCCACATCGGTGAGGCGTTCTCGCGTGGTTGGGGCCACCTCACGACGCGCCAGAACGTGCAGTTCCACTTCGTGCAGCTCGCCGACACCCCCGAGGTGCTCCGGCTCCTCGCCTCGGTCGGGCTCACGAGCCGCGAAGCGTGCGGCGACACCGTACGCAACGTCGCCGGCTGCCACCTCGCCGGCGCGTGCCCCTACGAGGTGCTCGACATCAGCCCGTGGGCGCAGGCCACGACCGAGCTGTTCCTGCGCAACCCGATCGCGCAGCGACTGCCGCGCAAGTTCAAGATCAACTTCTCGGGCTGCGCGACCGACTGCGGCCAGGCGATGTTCAACGACGTCGGCGTGATCGGCGTCAACCGGCCCCGCGCCGACGGCACCCTCGAGCCCGGCTTCAAGGTGTTCCTCGCCGGCGGGTTGGGCGCCAACCCGCACCCGGCGCAGGCGCTCGAGGACTTCACCTCCCGTGAGGATCTGCTGCCCACGATCGAGTCGATCCTGCGCGTCTTCGACCACTACGGCAACCGCGACAACAAGCTGCGGGCCCGCATCAAGTGGCTCGTCGATACGATGGGCATCGAGGAGCTGCGCGAGCGCATCGTCAAGGAGCGCACGTTCCTGCCTGCCTCCTCGAGCTATCCGGGCGGGCTGCCCGAGCCGGTGCGGGAGCGCGGCGATGCGCCCGCGGGCATGGGCAGCGATGTGGCCGCCGACGGCGGGATCCCGGTCGACTTCCTCGGTTTGAGTCCGGCCAAGAAGTGGGACACCGCGAATGTCGTGCGCGGGCGGGCCAACGGCACGGTCAGCGCGTACGCCTACTGCCGGCTCGGCGACATCACGGGTGACCAGTGGCGCGGCCTCGCCGGCCTCCAGCGCGACATCGGTGCCGAGGTGCGCATCACCAACCGCCAGAACTTCGTGCTGCGCGGGCTCACCGAGGCGCAACTCGCCGCGGTCTACGAACGCCTCGCGGCCCTCGGGATGGCCGAGCCGGGCGCGGAGCTCTCGCGCGACGTCGTCGCCTGCCCGGGCGCCGACACCTGCAACCTCGCGGTCACCCAGTCGCGCGGTCTCGCAGACGACATCGGCACCGCGCTCGAGCACGCCGGCCTCGCAGAGGTCGGTGGTGTGCGCATCAACATCTCCGGGTGCACCAACTCCTGCGGCCAGCACCACATCTCCGACATCGGCTTCGTCGGCCTCGAACGCCGCGCCCACGGGCGCGCCGCCCCGGGCTACCAGATGCTGCTCGGCGGACAGGTCGGCAACATGGAGATCGCGTTCGGCGAGAAGGCCACAAAAGTGCCGGCCAAGGCAGCCTCGGCGGCAGTCGTTCGCGTCGTCGGTCAGTTCGCCAGCGAGCGCGCCGCGGGCGAGACGTTCGGAGAATGGCTCTCCCGATCGGGCGGCGCGACCGCCGTCGGCACGACACTCAAGGACCTCGACCACTTCCCCACTCCCGAAGAAGCGCCCGACTTCTTCGTAGACTTCGATGAGACCGGTCCCTACGTCGCCGACGTCGGCGACAGCGAGTGCGCCACGTGACGAAGCTGGCAGGAATAGTCCCCGACCTGGGCGAGCTCGCCGCGGCCTCGGCGCGTCTCGAGTCGGCACCGACGTCGAAAGTCGTGCGCTGGGCAGCCGACGAGTTCGGCGACGGCCTCCTGCTGGCGGCGTCGTTCCAGGACTGCGTGCTCATCGACGTCGCCGCGCAGGTCGTGCCGGATCTGGAAGTGGTCTTCCTCGATACGCAGTACCACTTCGCCGAGACACTCTGGTACGTCGATCAGGTGCGCGAGCGCTACGACCTCAACCTGCGTGTGATGCGTCCCGAGGTCGAGCCCGACGACCTGTGGCAGACCGATACCGATGCGTGCTGCAACGCTCGCAAGGTGCTGCCGCTGGCGCGCGCGCTCGAGGGCAAGACCGCGTGGATGACCGGCCTGCGGCGCGTCGAGGCACCCGGCCGCGCCGACGCGCCGATCGCGAGCTACGACGTCGGCCGCGGCCTGGTCAAGGTGAACCCGCTCGCGACGTGGACCGACCTCGACGTCGAGGGCTACATCCGCGACCGGGAGCTTCCGGTGCATCCGCTGACCGAGCGGGGCTACGCGTCGATTGGCTGCTGGCCGTGCACCGCGATGGTCGGCAACGGTGACCATCCCCGCTCCGGTCGTTGGGCCGTCACCGACAAGATCGAGTGCGGTCTGCACGACTAGCCACTCCACTGCGATGATGGCCACTCCATGTCGGTCCATCAGGTCGCGCAGCAAGGGTTCGGTGCCGGGGCCGAGCGCTACCAACGATCGCGTCCGTCCTATCCGCCTGACGCGGTTGCGTGGCTGGTCGAGTCGCTTCGAATCGGGCCGGACGCGACGGCGCTCGACGTGGCCGCCGGCACCGGCATCTTCACCCGCCTGCTCGCGCCGCACGGCGCCCGCTTGATCGCAGTCGAGCCGGTCGAGGCCATGCGCCGGCGCTTCACCGCAACCGTTCCCGGCGTGCCGGTCGTGAGCGGCGTCGCCGAGGCGATGCCGTTCGCCGGCGGCACAATCGACGCGATCACGATTGCGCAGGCGTTCCACTGGTTCGACGGGCAACGAGCGCCGCGTGAGCTCCACCGTGTGCTGCGTCCGGGAGGCCGGATGGGATTGCTCTGGAACACGCGCGACCGTTCGGTTGATTGGGTCGACGCGTTGTGGTCGATCATCGATCGCTACGAGCGCGACGCCCCGTGGGGTGGCCAGAGCAAATGGCGTGAGCGCGCGTTCGTCGAGACGCCTTGGTTCGGCGAGCTCCACGAAGCAACGTTTCGCCACGAGCAGGTGCTGACACCGGAGCTCGTCGTGGAGCGCATGCTCGGCGTGAGTCATGTGGCCGTGCTCCAACCGGCCGAGCAGCAGGAGGTTGCGGCGGAGGTCCGTGCAGTACTGGCCGCGCATCCCGCGACGCGCGACAGGGCCACGGTCGCCATTCCATATCGAGTCGACGTGTACTGGCGCGAACGGCGATGAGCAACAACGTGTCCGGCCGAACCCGCATCGCGGTGACCGCGGGACGGGCCACGGGCTGGTTGTCACGCGTCAGCGGTCGGGGCCAGGGCGCGACCATCAGTGGCCGGGTGATGAACCGCCTCGCACCCAACGCGCTCACGGAGCTCGCACGCGGCCAGCACGTCACGCTGGTGTCGGCAACCAACGGGAAGACGACGACCACCAAGCTGTTGGTGGCCGTGCTCGAAGCCGCGGACAAGCCGGTGATCAGCAACGCGACCGGCGCGAATCTCACGTCTGGGATCGCGCCAATTTTGGCGCGAGCGCCCGGTCCCGGCATCGCGGTGCTCGAGGTCGACGAGCGCGTGGTGCGCCGCGTCGTCGACCCGCTGCAGGTCGAGCACCTCGTGCTCGGCAACTTGAGCCGCGACCAGCTCGATCGCTACGGCGAGGTCCACGCGGTCGGCGACCAGTGGCGCGCCGTGTGCGAGACGCACCCCGACCTGCGCGTCGTCGCGAACGCGTCCGACCCACACATCGTGTGGGCGGCGGGACCGGCCAAGACGACCTGGGTGACGCTCGGCGCGGGATGGCGCAACGACGCGGCGACGTGCCCCAGCTGTGGCGCGTTGCTCGAGTGGACGGTCGAGGCGTTCCGGTGCCCGACGTGCGACTTCGCGCCGCCCCAGACGGCGAACCGGCTCGACGGCGACACGCTGGTGCTCGACGGCACGCGCGTGCCGCTGCGGCTCGCGCTCCCCGGCCGGTGGAACCTCGCGAACGCCGCGCTCGCGGTGACGGCTGCGGTCACCGAGTTCGACGTCGACCCGTCGGTCGCAGCCGAGGCAGTCGCGTCGGTGCACTCCGTCGCCGGGCGCTACACGACCGTGCGCCTCGACGACGGGCGCGACGCGCACATACTCCTGGCCAAGAACCCAGCCGGGTGGAGCGAGGTGCTGCAATACCTCGCCGGTACCGACAGTGCCGTCGTCATCGCCGTGAACGCGCGCGTGGCCGACGGGAAAGATCCGTCCTGGCTTTGGGACGTGCCCTACGAGCTCCTGCGCGGACATGCCGTCGCCGCTGCGGGTGACCGATGCCTCGACGTCGCGGTGCGATTGCACTACGGCGGCATCGATCCGGTGCTCGAGCCGGATCCGCTGCGTGCGGCGCTGCGGATACCCGGTGACACCGTGCACATCGTCGCGTCCTACACCCAGTTCTCGGCGCTGTACCGGAAGTTCGGCCGATGACGTCGCCGCGCGAATCGGCCGTGCGCGTCGGGCTGGTCTATCCGGAGCTGCTGGGCACGTACGGCGACCGCGGGAACGCGATGGTGCTGGTGCAGCGGCTCCAGTGGCGCGGCATCGACGCCGAGCTCGTGGAAGTGAAGGCGGGAACGTCCATTCCCGACTCGCTCGACGTGTATCTCTTCGGCGGCGGCGAAGACGATCCGCAATCAATGGCCGCCGCGGGCATGCGGGCGTCGAAAGCGCCCATCGAGCGTGCCCGCTCGCACGGCGCGGTCGTGCTCGCGGTCTGCGCGGGCTTCCAGTTGATCGGCGAGCGCTACATCGACGCCGACGGTGACGTCCTCGAAGGCATCGGCCTCGTGGAGGCGACCACGCGCGCCGGCTCGACCCGACTCATCGGCGAAGTCGTCGTCTCGCCCGACCCGTCGACGGGCCTTCCGCTGTTGACCGGGTTCGAGAACCACGGCGGCCGCACGACGCTCGGCCCCGGCGTCACCCCGCTCGGCCGCGTCGTCAGCGGGGGCGGCAACGGCGACGGGAGCGGTACCGACGGCGCGCTGGCCGACCGCCTCGTCGGTACGTACCTTCACGGGCCGGTGCTCCCACGCAACCCCGCGCTCGCCGACCTGTTGCTCACCTGGGTGGTTGGAGAGCTTGCGCCACTCGAATCACCATTGGAGTCACGCCTCCGCGCCGAGCGTTTGCACGCGGGCAGCGCGAGCGGCGCGCGCAAGTGGTGGCA
>DASVIY010000219.1:0-8102 GCA_036386195.1 Acidimicrobiia bacterium
TCCGGATCGGTGCGCACGACAACCGCGTAATCGCCAATGCCGATCAGGCGCGCCGTGTCGATCCGACCCTGGTTCGTCATCAACGCAGACAGGCGACCGGACTGCGCGTCGAACTCCACATCATGTGTCGCACCGCTGCTGTTACCAAGGTCGCTGAGCACGACCTTGCCGATCATGTCGAGATCACCGGCCACAGCGCGCTTCTCCGCCTCATTGACCGGTTCCCGGGCCACGCTTGCGCTCTCGACGACGACCGCGTCAGCACCGAATGACTCGATCGCGCTCCACTCGACGAGGAGATTGTGTTTCGCATCGATCACCACGGCCGTGATGCGCTGTTCGTCGGGGCTCACGGCGAAGTGCTGCACCTGACCAACCGACTCCGCGGTCGTGCGGCTCATGACGGTACGGCCGGCGCCCTCTCGGAAGCTCGTCACGTGCTGGGCTCCTTCAGCCGGGCCCGGAAGCTGTCGACTGCGGCGCCAAAGCCCGAGAGGTCGTCACGCACGAACGATTCGACATCGTCGGGGACGATGAGTGCCTCACCGGAAACGGCGAGCTGCTCCGGTCGCGGAATCAGGATGTGGCGACCGCCGCGTCGCTCGGTAACAGCTGCCCCACCGAGCTCGTAGCCCACGATCCTTGCGTTGGCGCCCGTGTCGACAACGACGTCGATCACCTCGCCCAGCTCCGTGCCGGATTTCGTCAAGACGCGATTGCCGATCACGTTGCGTTCCGCGGGGGCATGGACGACCTCCGGCGGCGCTTCCTTCCTCCCGACGAGCACGTCGGGATCCGCGATCATGATCGCGTCGCGGCCAATCGATGCGATGGCGTCCGCAGCGAGGATCAGGTCGAGCGGCTTCCCGAGCCACCCGCGCCGATTGAGGGTGAAGCCCAGCACACTGCCCTCGTCGGAGTCGTAGACCACGTCCTTGACTTCTGCGAGGGTGTCGCCCGCCATCGTCACCACCGGGCGGCTGATCAGCTCGGTCGCCCGAGTCAGTCCACTCATTCGTGCTCTTTCGCTTCCGAGGTGTCGCGCCCGGTCCGACGGCGGGTCGGCGACGCGAGCACTCCCCCCGCACGCCGCCGCCGACGGCCGACGACAAAGAGCACCAGCACGACAATCACCACGACGACGGCAAACAGGAACCAGGCGAACGCGTCCATCGCACCTCCGGCGGTTGCCCCAGATATCCCCGCTCGCGTAGCTGCTCAAACGCGAGAGCCGGCCCTGGGGCCCCGAGCGCTGCCGTTCCCGGATGCGCTACGCGTCGTCGAGCAGATAGTCGAGCTTGGTGACCACGAACGTGCGCCGGCAGGCGCTATTGACGCCGACGAGGCGAATGTGACTGCTCCGGCTGCCCAAGAGCTTGTCGATGAGGGTGAACACGGCCAGGCCCGACGAGTCGATGAACGTGAGGCCGGAACAGTCGACGCTGATATCGCCGTGCCCTGAGCGGACGAGACCCTCGAGAACCCGCTGCAGCTCGGGGGCGGTCTGCATATCGAGCTCGCCCCGCACCTCCGCCGCGCCCGTCCCATCGGAGTGCAACACCCTGCACTCGAATGCCGGCAACGAGTGCGGCCTCGGATAGGAAATACGGTTGATTGCCACCTGCCCCTCCTCTACTCCTCGGCGGAGTGAGAACGGCTGGCTGCTCAACCGCAACAGATTATGCGCGCGCGCTCAGCGATATTTCAATTCAGTGCCTGCGTGCTCGCGCCGCCCACGATGTCGTTGGCCACGTCGCGTAGCCGCCGGTTGGCGCTCTGTGACCGCCGGATCAGCTCATCGAACGCGTCGTCGGCGGTAATCGACATTTGGGCCATCAGAATGCCCTTCGCCTGCTCGATCGCCGCTCGCGACACGAGAGCCTGCTCGAGCTGGTTGGTGAGCTCGACGGACGCGCGGAGGCGGTTCGCGTTCGACAGCGCAAGCGCCGCGTGCGCGCCATATTCACGAGCCGCCGGCTCGCTGTCGCGAAACGCACCTGTGCGCCGGGAATACAGGTTGAGCACGCCGAGCGCCTCGCCGTCAACCACGAGCGGCACCGAACAGGAGCTGAGCACCTGAAGCTCTCGGGCCGCAGTGGCAAAAGCCGGCCAGCGCCGGTCAGTGGCGGTGTCGTCGATCCGCGTCGACTCCCGCTGATGCAACGCCTCGACGCAGGGGCCGTCATCGAGCGCGTATTGCGCTTCGTCGACGTCGCGCACCAGGTCATCGGTGCAGGCATCGGTTGTGAGACGACCTTCAGTGGTGAGCGACACCCCACTGAGGTCGCAACCATCGACGGCGAGTACAGCGAGGTCGGCGAGCTTCGTGAGCGTGACCGCAACGGAATCGGCGTCGTGCAACCGGTGGAGGCGCGCGATCACCTCGGCGAAGCGGGGATCGGGCTCAGACACGGGAAGCCTCGGCTCTGGGGCCAGCAGGGAAACCGAAGGCGATCCTCGGGCGCATTGCGAGTCCACGGCCAGGGTAGCCATTCGCCCGGCGTGACGCGCAGTGGCGCGATCGCGCGTTGCGACACGAATGAGAACGGGCACCGGGTTCCACGTTTGCCGCCTCCCTGATCGGTCACCATGGGGGGCGGCTGACTGCTGAACCGCGAAAATGAACGCTCGCACCGATCGGGTGATTACAAACCCAGCCTAAGCGCGAGAGACAGCAAATCGTCGAACTATCTCGCACGAGCTGCTGGGTAGGGTCGCCGGGTGCGATTCGACCTGCAGGACCGCCTTGATCGGCTCGCAGCGCGCCGGCCGTGGCTCGCCTGGGCGCTCAGGGTGCAACGCCGCGGCGGCGAGCTGCACGGCAACACCATGGCGTCCGCCATCACGCTCATCGCGTTCATCAGCCTCTTTCCGCTGTTGCTCCTCGCGATCGCGGTCATCGGCTTCATATCCAGCTCGTCGAGCAATTACGCGCACCACGCCGTCGAGCAACTCGGACTGACAGGGAGCGCCGCACAGACGGTGACGACGGCGATCTCGACAGCGCAGAAAAGCCGCCGCGTCGCGAGCGTCATCGGGATACTCGGACTGCTCTGGGCCGGCCTCGGTCTTGCCGGAGTACTCGCGACCACGTACAACACCGTCTGGCGGGTCACGGGGCGCGGCGTGAAAGACCGGCTCTACGGGCTCGCGTGGCTCGCCGGGATGGGTGTCCTCCTCGCAGCGGCATTCGGTGCTGCCGCGCTCGTGGAGCTTCTCCCCGGCGCGCTCGCGCCGGTCGGGATCATCGTCGGTGTCTCCGCCAACACGGTCGCGTTCGTCTGGACGTCGTGGATCCTGCCGAACCGCCGCGTCGCGCTGCGCTACATCCTCCCGGCCGCGGTCGTCGGCGGGGTCGGGTTCGAGGTGCTCACGCTCGTGGGTGGACTGGTCGTGCCGCGGCTCGTACAGCGATCCTCTGAGCTGTACGGCACGCTCGGCGTCGTCTTCGGCGTGCTCGCATGGATGCTCATACTCGGCCGGTTAATCGTGCACGTCGCGGTCATCGAAGTGTTGGGCTGGGAATCCGACCACGGCACCGCACGCGAGTCGGTCGAGCATCGTTCCGAGATGAGCTAACGACCGCTACGGTCGGTCAATACCCCAGAACGCGTCTCACGCATGCGGCGCGGATCCCACACCCGCCGCGCGTCATCAATCCGCGATCGACAGGAGCCGGTCGAGCGCGCTGATCTCGAACACACGTCGCACCGACGGCCGCAGATTGCGCAGCAGAAGCCGGCCGCCGCGCGCTTGGAACCGGGAGGATGCCTCGACGATCACGCGCAGCCCGGATGAATCGATGAACTCGAGGTCACGACCATCGACCACGATCGAGGTCGCACCCTCGTCGGTGAGCGCGACGAGCTCTCGCCACAAACCCTGGGCCGTGTCCACGTCGATCTGTCCGTGCACCCGCAGCACGTTGTCGCCGCGGGCGTCGGTCACGGTCTCGAACGATGCCTGGGTGTCGGGCCAGAGCGGCTCACGCGAGGAGACGTGCAGGCTGTGCTCCACAACAGGTCCCCGGGTCGAAGGGTGGGGCCGAGCGTTCGACAGTTACCCGATTCCTGACCCGGCCAAACCTCCCAAACAGTCTTGGATGGTTCGTTCCGCCGGATGATGGGGGCCGTATGACGCGCGGGTAGACAGAGACTTCCGACCCCGGAGGAGGAAACATGGACGCGATCACCTTGCTGAAAAGTGATCACAAAGCGGTGGAGCAGTTGTTCAAGCGGTACCAGAAGCTCGGTGACAACGCGACCAAGAGCAAGAGCAAGGTCGTTCAGCAGATCATTGAAGAGCTGGCGGTGCACGCCGCGATCGAAGAGCAGTTCTTCTACCCGGTCGTCCGTGCCGAGGTCCCAGCCGAGGAAGACCTTGTGCTCGAGGGTCTCGAAGAGCACCACATCGTCAAGTGGACGCTCTCGGAGCTGCAACGCATGAAGCCGCGCGACGAGCGCTTCGACGCCAAGGTCAATGTGTTGATCGAGAGCGTGCGACATCACGTCAAGGAAGAAGAGACCAGCCTGTTCCCGGGCGTGCGCAAGGCTCTTGGCCGTAAGGAGCTCATGGAGCTCGGCGAGCGCATGAGCAAGGCGAAGAAGACGGCCCCGACCCGCGCGCACCCGAAAGCTCCTGACACGCCTCCCGGCAATCTTGTCGCCGGCGCGGCATCCGGAATGCTCGACAAGGCGCGGGCAGTGGGAAAGCAGACGATCGATCGGGCCCGCGAGGCCGTCGACTGAAGAGCACGCTGAGCAAGTGTCAGAGCGGACGTCCCATTTGGACGTCCGCTCGGACCGGCCCTACGGTGCGGGCATGACCGATACCGATAGCGCCTTTCTCGACGCCACCGCACAAGCAGAGCTCGTCCGCAACGGCGACGCGTCGCCACTCGAGCTCGTCGACGACGCGATCAACCGCATCGAGAAGCTCAACCCCGAGCTCAATGCGGTGATCCACCCGCTGTTCGACCAGGCGCGCGACGCCGCTCGGGGCGACTTGCCCGACGGCCCGTTCCGCGGTGTGCCGATGGTGCTCAAAGACCTCGACGGCACACTCGCGGGCGAGCCCTGTCACAACGGCAACAAGCTGTTGAAGGAGATCGGCTACCGCGCCGACGTCGACAGCTACCTGTTCGAGAAGTTCCGCGCCGCGGGGTTCGTGTTCGTGGGCAAGACGAACACGCCCGAGCTGGGCTTGATGCCCACGACAGAGCCCGAAGCGTACGGGCCGACTCGCAATCCCTGGCACCTCAGCCACAGCACCGGGGGCTCGAGCGGCGGCTCGGCCGCGGCGGTCGCGTCGGGCATGGTCCCGGTCGGCCACGCGGGCGACGGTGGCGGGTCGATCCGCATCCCGGCCAGCGCGTGCGGGTTGTTCGGCATGAAGCCGTCGCGGGGCCGGTCGTCGCTCGGTCCGGCCGAGGGCGAGAGCTGGGCCGGACTCGTCGTGCGTTTCGCCGTGACCCATTCGGTTCGCGACAGCGCCGCGATGCTCGACGCGGTGCAGGGCCCGATGCCGGGCGATCCCTACACGGCGCCGCCGCCGAGCCGGCCGTACCTCGAGGAAGTCGGCGCCGATCCCGGCGCGCTCCGCATCGGTATCCTCACGGATGCGCCGGCGGCGATGGCGCACACCAATTCGGAGTGCAAGGCGGCTGCGGAAGACGCGGGGCGTCTGCTCGAGTCACTCGGCCACACGGTCGAGCCGTCGTGTCCGGCCGCGCTCCACGAGGACGGGCTCCTCGAGCAGTTCATGGCCGTGCTCGCCGCCGGCGTCGGTGTCGACTTCGCCAACCTGGCCGCGAAGGCCGGACGGCCGGTGACGCCCGACGACGTCGAGCCGCTCACGTGGGCGTATTACGAGATGGCCCAGGAGACGACCTCCACGATGTACGTCGAGGCGTTGAACAAGGCGCACGCGTGGAGCCGGCGGCTCGCGAGTTGGTGGGCCGATGGTTTCGACCTGCTGCTCACGCCCACGATGGCCGAGCCGCCCCCCGAGATCGGCTTCATCGTGGCCCCGCCCGACAATCCGCTGGAGGGCGCCGTGCGCGCGATGCCGTCTGCCGCCTACACCGCGCCGTTCAACGTCAGCGGCCAGCCGGCGATGTCGGTGCCGCTCTACTTCGCAAGCAGCAGCCTGCCGATCGGCGTGCAGCTCGTGGCCGCCTTCGGACGCGAAGACCTGCTGTACCGCGTCGCCGCCCAGCTCGAGACGGCCCGTCCGTGGGTCGGCCGCCGTCCTCCGTTCCACGCCTGACCCGGCGTGACGGTTCGGATCGCGGGCGGGCAGGGGTTCTACGGCGACACGCCACGATCGGTCGCAAGCCTCGTCGATGAAGGCGTCGACTACCTCTGTCTCGAGGCGCTCGCGGAGCTGACGCTCGCCATCTTGCAGAAGGACCGCCAGCGCGACGAAGCGCGGGGCTACACGCGCGACCTGCCGTTGTACCTGGGCGCGGCGTTGCCGTCTGTCGCCGCCGGCCGCACGAAGGTGATCACCAACGCGGGCGGCATCAATCCCACCGCCGCGGCACGCGCGGCCATCGACACGGCGCGCACGCTCGGTTTCACCGGCGTGAAAGTCGCGACGGTGCTCGGGGACGACCTGATGACCCGTCTCCACGAGCTGCAAGGCGCGGGTGAGTCGTTCGCACATCTCGACACGGGGGCGGCCTTCGACACAATGCCCGCGGCACCACTGTTCGCGGCTGCGTACCTGGGCGCGCGCCCGATCGTCGACGCGCTGCGCGCCGGTGCCGACATCGTGATCACCGGCCGCGTCGCCGACGCCGCCTTGTTCCTCGCGCCGCTCGTCTACGAGCACGGCTGGGCGTGGGACGACTGGGACCGGCTCGCCGCGGGTGTGCTCGTCGGCCACCTGCTCGAGTGCTCCGGCCAGACCGCCGGCGGCAACTTCAGTGGCGAATGGTGGACGGTGCCGCACCCGTGGGACCTTCCGTATCCGATCGCGGAGGTCGAGGCCGATGGGAGCGCGGTCATCACCAAGCCCCGCACATCCGGCGGACTGGTGAGCTTCGACACGGTGCGACACCAGCTGCTCTACGAGGTGCACGACCCGTCCGCCTACATGTCGCCCGACGTCGTGGCCGACTTCACGAGCGCGCAGTTCGAAGACCTCGGTGACGACCGCGTGCAGGTGCGCGGCGTGCGCGGTGCGGCGGCAACGTCCACGTACAAGGCGTTGCTCGCGCACCATGCGGGCTGGGCCGGCGAGGCGCGGGTCGCGTTCTCGTGGCCCGACGCCTACGAGAAGGCAAAGGTCACTGCCGCGATCTTCGCCAAACGCGTCGAGCTCGCCGGTTACCCGGTCGATGAGTGGTGCGTCGAGTACTGGGGTGTCGATGCGCTCGGCGGCCCGACCGTGCCTGTCAGCGCCGAGGTCGACCCGCCCGACGTGGCCCTGCGGCTCGCGTGGCGCTGCACCGACGAGCAGACCGCGTCGCTCGTCGGCCGTGAGCTCACACCACTCACGCTCTCGGCGCCGCCGGCAGGCATGACCGGCACGGGTCGCGCGCTGGGCGGCCGCGCCACCGAGCTGCTGGGCATCTGGCCGACGCTTGTCAACAAGGCGTCGGTCGACACGCACGTCACGGTCGCGGTCGAGGAGGTCGCATGAGCGGGCGAGTGCAACTGCGCGAGCTGTGCGGGTATCGGGCCGGCGACAAGGGTGACATCTCCGACATCGCGATCTTCGCCGACGACGAGGATGTATTCGCCGTGCTCGTGCGCGAGGTGACGGCCGAGCGGGTGAAGGCGCACTTCGGCACGATGGTCCGGGGAGACGTCACGCGCTACGAAGCGCCCAACGTGCTCGCGCTGAAGTTCGTCATGCGCGGGGCGCTCGGTGGTGGCGGCCCCCGTTCGCTGCGCGCCGACGCGCTCGGCAAGACCCTCGGCGGCGCGCTGGTGCGGCTCGAGATCGATGTGCCCCACGACCTTGCGGGCCGCCGCCGCGCCCGTCCCGATGTCTCGTGGGCCGACGCGATCCTCGACCCGCTTCCCCGGGCCTAATCGTCACAGCCGGCGATACTCTCGGGCCATGGGCGCCGCGACGACAACCGATCCGCTCGC
>DASVIY010000220.1:0-7599 GCA_036386195.1 Acidimicrobiia bacterium
GCGGAGTTGTCGTAGCCGATGTGCTGGTTGAGCGCGGTGACGAGCATCAGTGAGTTGCCGACGTGCAGGGCGATCTGCTCCTCGTTGGCCTGCACACCCTCGATGGCGAACTCGCGGAACGAGTCGCAGGCGTCGGTGAGCAGGTCGACCGAATGCAGGAAGTTGAAGATCATCACCGGCTTGAACACGTTGAGCTCGAAGTTTCCCTGCGAACCGGCGATGCCGATCGTGGCGTCGTTGCCGAGCACCTGGACGCACACCATCGTCATGGCTTCGCACTGGGTCGGGTTGACCTTCCCCGGCATGATCGACGACCCCGGCTCGTTTTCGGGCAGGATCAGCTCGCCGAGGCCGGAACGCGGCCCCGACGCGAGCCAGCGGATGTCGTTCGCGATCTTGATCAGTGATACCGCGAGCGTCTTGACCGCGCCACCGGCGAACACGAGCGCATCGTGCGCTGCCAGCGCTGCGAACTTGTTGGGCGCCGACACGAACTCCAGACCCGTCAGCTCCGCGATCTTTGCCGCGGCGCGTACGGCGAACTCGGGATGCGTGTTGAGACCGGTGCCCACCGCGGTGCCACCAATCGCGAGCTCGAGCAAACCGGGCAGCGCGAGCTGGATCCGCTCGAGATCCGCGTCGAGCTGCGCAACGTATCCCGAGAACTCCTGACCCAACGTGAGCGGCACCGCGTCTTGGAGATGCGTGCGACCGATCTTCACGATCGCGGCGAACTGACTCGCTTTCGCGTCGAGCGCGTCGCGCAGCTGCGTGACCGAGGGGATGAGCTCGCGCACCAGCTGCTCGGCGGCCGCGATGTGCATCGCGGTCGGGAACGTGTCGTTGGACGACTGCGACATGTTGACGTCGTCGTTGGGATGCACCGGCGTCTTACTGCCGCGTTCCCCGCCCGCGAGCTCGATGGCGCGGTTGGAGATGACCTCGTTGACGTTCATGTTGGTCTGCGTGCCGCTGCCGGTCTGCCAGACGGAAAGCGGGAACTCATCGTTGTGGGCGCCCGCGATCACTTCGTCGGCTGCTTCCACGATCAGGTCGGCCTCGGCCGCGCCGAGCTTGCCGAGGTCGCGGTTGACGAGCGCGGCCGCCTTCTTCAGCACCGCCATCGCCCGGATCACGGGGACGGGCATGCGATCGTCGCCGATGGAGAAGTGATGCAGCGACCGCTGGGTCTGCGCACCCCAGTACCGATGCGCGGGCACGTCGACGGCACCCATGCTGTCGGTCTCGCTGCGGTTGGCCGGGATACCGTCGTCGTCGGCCATCGCCGTCGCCTTCCCCTCGGGAACGGGCCTGGCCGAAGGTAGCGCGCCAACGCGTGCTCCAGCCCACCGGGTCCCACGTGGAAAGCCTGGCCGGAAAGTGCTAGAATGTCCGTTCCACCGGCAGGGCCTGTCCTCGAAAGGAACCACATGCAGCTCCGCGCGCGCCGTTCTGCGCTTGCGATCACCCTCGTGATTGCCGCAGGTCTCGGTGCCTGCTCGAGCGGGTCGAGCAAGGCGGACAAGAAGGCGACATTCGTCGCGCGCGGAGGCGTCGAGCAGGTCTCCGTGACGCGCGCGAAGCCGAGCACTGCCCTCACGCTCGTCGACCACGACAACAAGACCACCGGCACCGGCACGGCCGACACGACCGGCGCGCTGCTCTTCCGCAACGTCGCGCCGGGATCCGGTTATGTCGTGCAGCAGAAGACCGGCAGCGACACCGCAGGATCGGATGCAGTCACCGTGCTCGACCCGAGCAGGCCGCCCGCCGCGAAGACCTACTCCTCGCAACAGCTCGTGCCCGGGCTCAACTATCTCCACACCCGCGACGGCACCACGCTCGCGGCGATGGTCCGGCTGCCCGGACCCGTTGACAAGGGCCCGTACCCGACGGTCATCGAATACTCGGGCTACGACCCCGCCAACCCCGACTCTCCGCAACCGAGCGAGCAGATCGCGGGCCTCCTCGGCTACGCAACTGTCGGCGTCAACATGCGCGGCACCGGCTGCTCGGGCGGCGCGTTCGACCTGTTCGACGCTCCCCAGCAGGCCGACGGTTACGACGCGGTCGAAACCGTCGCGGCGCAGCCCTGGGTGCTCGACCACAAGCCCGGCATGGTCGGCATCTCGTACCCCGGCATCAGCCAGCTGTTCGTCGCCAAGATGCAGCCGCCGCACCTGGCCGCGATCGCGCCACTGTCGGTCTACGACAACATCGGCGCGACGGCATATCCGGGCGGCATCTTCAACGACGGGTTCGCGCTCAGTTGGGCCAAGGACCGCCAGCACGATGCGCAGGCGGCGCCGAAGTCGGGACAGCCGTGGGCGGCCAAGCAGATCAACAAGGGCGACAAGACGTGTAAGGCCAACCAGGCGTTGCGTGGCCAGGCCCGCAACCTGCTCGCCGGCCTCCAAACCAATCAGTACGCGACCGCCGAGACCGCAGGGCTGTCACCGACCAACTTCGTCGACAAGATCAAGGTGCCGACGTTCCTGGCCGGCTCGCTAGAAGACGAGCGGACCGGTCCGCACTTCCCCGACATGCTCGCGAACTTCACCGGCGGCGCGCCGACGCACTTCACGGTGCAGAACGGCGTGCACTCCGATCCGCTCGACCCGGCGATCACCATGCGATGGCTCGAGTTCCTCGATCTCTACGTCGCGCACAAGGTTCCGTCGGTTCCCGCGGCGATCCGCGCCGGCGCACCGATTCTCTACAACACGATCATGGGCGTTGACGGCGTGACCCTGCCGCCCGACCGCTTCCCACCCGGCACCACGTACGCGCAGGCAAAGGCGACGTTCGACGCCGATCCGAAAGTGCGCGTGCTCTTCGACAACGGCGCCGGCCCTGACGCCGCGCCAGGCGCGCCCGTCGCCGGATTCGAGGCCACCTTCGATCAATGGCCGCCCAAGGAGACCAAGGCGACCACGTGGTACTTCGGAACGGGCGGCACGCTGACGCCCGACAAGCCCACTGCCACGACCGGATCCGACTCCTATGTGTCGGACGCAACTGCACGGCCGCGGAAGAATTTCGACGCGAAGAACCAAGACGACGTGTGGAAGGCACTGCCCCCGTACAACTGGGAGCCGCTCGTGCACGGCAAGGCCGTGTCGTACATCTCCGCGCCATTGACCGCCGACACGGTGATGGTCGGAAACGGCAGCGTCGACCTGTGGGTGAAGTCGACCGAAGCCAACACCGATCTCCAGGTGTCGCTCACCGAGGTCCGGCCCGACGGCCAGGAGATGTACGTGCAGGACGGGTGGCTTCGCGCCAGCAACCGCAAGCTCGACACCAAGGCCTCGACCGATCTGCTGCCGGTCACGACGCAGAAGAAGGCCGACGCCGCGCCGCTGCCGGCCGGGAGTTACTCGCTGGTCCGCGTCGAGCTGTACCCGTTCGCCCACGCATTCCGTGCCGGCTCCCGCATCCGCATCAGCGTGGAGGCCCCCGGCGGCGACCGGCCGCAGTGGACGTTCGACACGATCGACGCAACGCAGCACCCCACCAACTCGATCGCGTTCACGTCGGTGCATCCGTCCAAGGTCGTGCTCCCGGTGATCCCGGGCATCACCGTGCCGACGCCGCTCCCGGCGTGCCCGTCGTTGCGGGCCGAGCCGTGCCGCGTCTACGTCGCGCCGACGGCAGGCTGACGTGAGCACGTCCTCGCGAGCGCCGCGGCACTAGGGAGCAACATGTCTGCCGTCTACGACCTTGCAGCGGAGTACGTCGAGCGCTTCGCCGCGCTCCACCCGGTGACGGCAACGGCAGCGGGCATCACCGGCCACGACTACGAGATCACCGACTACTCGCTCGACGGCATCGCCGAACGGGCCGATCACGATCGTGCCGCGCTACGGAAGCTCTCGGCGACACCGGCCGAGAGTGATCGCGATCGCATCGCGGCCGAGGTGCTGCGCGAAGACCTCCAGACGCGCCTCGAGCAGCACGACGCCGGCGAGCGGCTACGCGATCTTCGCATCATCGACAGCCCCGTGTCCGACGTGCGGATGTGCTTCGACCTGATGCCGCGCGAGACCGAAACCGACTGGGAGGTCATCGCCTCCCGGTTGGCGCTCGTGCCGCAGGCGCTCTCCGGATTTCAGGACGCCCTGACGGAGGGCGTCCGCGACGGCGTCGTCGCGGCAGCGCGACAAGCCGCTGTTTGCGCTCAGCAGGCCGACGTGTGGGGCGGTCTCGAAGCCGGCACCAGCCCGTTCTTCTTGACGCTCGTGGCAGACGTCGAGCGCGCCGGTGTCGGCTCCCCCGCGCTGAGCACTCGGCTCGAGGAGCATGCGCAACGCGCCACCGAGGCGTACGCGGCCCTCGGCCGGTTCCTCGTACAGGAGTACCTGCCACACGCTGCAGAGCGCGACGCCGTCGGTCGTGAGCGCTATGCGCTCTGGGCGCGCGCGTTCAACGGCATCGATCTCGACCTCGACGACACCTACGCCTGGGGCTGGCACGAGCTGCACCGACTCGAGCAGGCGATGGCACAGGTCGCGGAGCGGATCCTGCCCGGCGCGTCGCTCGACGAAGTCGTCGAGCACCTGGAGCACGATCCGACGCGGACGATCGAAGGTGTCGACGAGTTCCGCGGGTGGCTGCAAGCGCTCCTCGATCGCACGGTCGTCGAGCTCGACGGCGTGCACTTCGACATCCCCGAACCGGTGAAGGCCGTGGAGGCGATGATCTCACCGCCGGGCGGCGCCGCCGCGATGTACTACACGGGGCCCGCGGAAGATTTCAGCCGTCCCGGCCGCACCTGGTATCCCACGCTCGCCCACACGAGCTTTCCGCTGTGGGGCGAGGTCTCGACCTGCTACCACGAGGGCGTACCCGGTCATCACCTCCAGATCGCGCAGGTCGTCTACCTGGCCGGCGAGCTCAGCCGCTACCAGCGCACACTCGCCGGCTCGTCGGGCCACGCGGAGGGATGGGCGCTGTACGCCGAACGGCTCATGGGCGAGCTCGGCTACCTCGACGACCCTGCGTTCGAGCTAGGCATGCTGCGGGCCCAGGCGATGCGCGCGGCGCGTGTCGTCGTCGACATCGGCTTGCACCTCGAGCTCGCCATCCCCGACGACGAACGTTTCGCACCCGGCGAGCGCTGGACCGCCGACCTCGCGGTGCCGTTCATGATCGACCGCTCCAAGTTCGGCGACGAGTTCGCCATCAGCGAGGTCGACCGCTATCTCGGCTGGCCGGGCCAGGCGATCAGCTACAAGGTCGGCGAGCGGGTCTTCCTGCGCGCGCGTGACGATGCGCGACGCCGCGCCGGCTCGAGCTTCGACCTCAAGGCCTTTCACGCCCGCGCGCTCGATCTCGGGCCCATGGGACTCGGGCAGCTCGAACGCGAGCTCGCGCGGATCGAGCCGTGACGGACCGAAGCGTTGCAGAGGTCGGCGCCACCCGCCGATGACCGTGGCCGGGAGTGATCGGGCGCTCGTCTGCACCGGTCTGGTGAAACGGTACGGCGACCACACCGCGGTCGACGGCGTGGGGTTCGCGATCGCCGCCGGCGAGACGTACGGGCTGCTCGGACCCAACGGCGCGGGCAAGACCACCACGATCGCGATGCTCTGCGGCGTGCTCGACCGCGACAGCGGCAAGATCATGATCGACAGCGCACCGCTCGACGGCGCGGGGTCGCCGGCGAAGCGCGGCATCGGATTCGTACCGCAAGACGTCGCGCTCTACGAGCGTCTGAGCGCGCGCGAGAATCTCCGCTTCTTCGGTGGCTTGTACGGGTTGCACGGATCCACGTTGAGCGACCGCGTCGAGTACGCGCTGGGCGCGGTCGGCCTGACGGATCGCGGTGACGACCACGTCAGCACGTATTCGGGCGGGATGAAACGCCGCTGCAACATCGCCGCCGGCCTGCTGCACAAGCCGCGCGTCTTGATCCTCGACGAGCCGACGGTGGGCGTCGATCCGCAGAGCCGCAACCTGATCTTCGAGAGCGTGATCGCCCTCGCGGCCGAGGGCACTGCCGTGCTGTACACGACGCACTACATGGAAGAGGCACAGCGGCTGTGCGATCGGGTCGGGATCATCGATCAGGGGCGCATCATCGCCGAAGGGACTCCGCAGGAGTTGATTGCGCTGGTCAGCGAGCGGGACCGCATCCGGCTCGGTACCAGCGGGGCAATCACCGAGTTCGCAGCCGCGTGCGGTGCGATCGACGCAGTGCAGGCAATTCTGGAGGTCGACGCCGGCCTCGAGCTCGTCGTCGAACGCGCGCGCACGCTGCTGCCGCGGATTCTCGGACTCGCCGAGGAGCTCGGTGTCGAGATCTCCACCGTCGAGATCGAAGGGCCCAACCTCGAGACCGTCTTCCTGCACCTCACGGGCCACGCGCTCCGCGACTGACCCGTCATGCGTGCTGCGCTCACTATCGGCCGCAACGATCTTCGCCAACGTCTCCGAGACCGGTCGGCGCTCGTCGTCGGCGTGATCGCGCCGATCATTCTCGTGGTCATTCTCAGCGTGGCGCTCGGCGGTCGCGGTCGTACCTTCTCCACGACGTATGCGGTCGTGGACCTGGACCACAGCGCGCTTTCCCACGCGTTCACCGCGCAGGTGCTTCAAGGCCCCGACCTTCGGTCCGTCATCAAGGTGCGTCGTATCGCCACCGCGGGCGAGGCGCGCCGCCAGGCGCACGACGGGCACATCGGCGCGGCATTCGTGATTCCCGCGGGCTTCTCCGAAGCAGTAGCGAAGGGCGGTGCCGCACGGCTGACGGTGATCCGCAGTGCATCGAGTCCGATAGGGGCACACGTCGCGACGGCGATCGCCACCGACTTCACCACCCAGCTTGCGTCGCCGAGCGTCGCGGCAGACACCGCGGTGCGCGCCGGCGCCCGTCGCGACGCCGTGCTCGAGGCTGCCGTGACCCACACACCGGCCACGGCGACGATCTCCTCGGCTCTCAGTGGCGGAAGTCACCACGCCCCGAGCTATTACGGGCCCGGCATCGCGATCCTGTTGCTCTTCCTGACCGTCGGCAGCGGCGCCCGCAGCATCGTGAACGAGCGGAACAACGCCACGCTGGCCCGGCTGCTCGCCGGACCGATCTCGCGGCCGATGGTCCTGATCGGCAAGAGCATCGCGACGTTCGTGCTCGGTGTCGTCACCGTCGGGTCGGTCGCGCTCGTCTCCGGTTTCGCGCTCGACGCGCCGTGGGGCGACCCGCTCGGCGTCGCCGCGCTCATCCTGGCGATCGTCGCCGCCGCCGTCGGCCTGACCATGATGCTCGTCACCTTCGTGCGCACCGGAGAGCAAGCCGACGCGTACACCGTGCTCATCGGACTCCTCCTCGCGTTGCTCGGCGGCACGTTCTCGGAGCCGGCGCAACTCCCGGCGCTCGTCGAGCGGACGCGCCTGCTCACGCCCACGGGCTGGGCGCTCAAGGGATTCAGTCAGCTCGCAGGCGGTGGTGGCCTCTCGACCGTCGCCCTCAACGTCGTCGCGATCCTCGCGTTCGCCGCTGTGACGGCAGCTGTCGGCTTCGCGCGCGTGAACCAACTGGCGCGGCCGTGATGGACGGTCTTCGCAACGCCGCACACATCGCCGGCGTGAGCATCCGCG
>DASVIY010000221.1:0-5349 GCA_036386195.1 Acidimicrobiia bacterium
CGGTCGGCGAGCCCATCAACCCCGAAGCCTGGGTGTGGTACTACGGCGTGATCGGCGGCGCGCGGTGTCCCGTCGTCGACACGTGGTGGCAGACCGAGACCGGCGCCATCCTGCTCAGCCCGCTGCCCGGCACGACCACGCTCAAGCCCGGCAGCGCGACGTTCCCGCTCCCCGGTATCAGCGCCGACGTCGTCGACGACCAGGCCGAATCGGTGCCGATCCCCGGTGGCGGTTACCTCGTGCTCACACAGCCGTGGCCCGCGATGCTGCGCGGCATCTGGGGCGATCCCGAGCGCTACCACGACACGTACTGGACGCGCTTCGACGGCAAGTACTTCGCGGGCGACGGCGCGAAGCGCGACGAGGAGGGGTACTACTGGCTGCTCGGTCGTGTCGACGACGTGATGCTCATCAGCGGCCACAACATCTCGACGGCCGAGGTCGAGCACGCGCTGGTCGGTCACCCCCTCGTTGCCGAAGCCGCGGTGATCGGCAGAGTCGACGCGACAACGGGTCAGGCAATCAGCGCGTTCGTCACCTTGCGCGCCGGCAACGAGCCGAGCGACGCGCTCGCCGCCGAGCTGCGCGAGCACGTCAGTCAGCGCATCGGGCCGATCGCGAAGCCGAAGACGATCCTCTTCACCGAAGATCTCCCGAAGACCCGCTCGGGCAAGATCATGCGGCGGCTGTTGCGCAACGTGGCCGAGGACGAGGCGCTTGGCGACACCACCACGCTCGCCGACCCCACCGTCGTCGAGGGCATCAAATCCCGCTACCTCGCGGACGCGCCGACCGACGAGGGGTGACGTCGGCGCAGACGTTTCCTCCTGAGCACTGGACCTGGCGAGACGACCAGGTCGAGCCGGGGCCGGCGGCGGTCATCGACCTCGACGGCGTCCTCTCGGACGCGGTCAGCCGTCAGCATTATCTCGAGTCGCCGCGTCCCGACTGGCCGGCGTTCTTCGCGGCGTGCGGCGATGATCCCGTGATCGAGGAGGTCAAGGTGCTGCTCGATCTGCTCGACCCCGGGCTTCGCGTCGTGTTGCTCACCGCGCGGCCGGTGCGGGTGCACGAGCTCACCGAGGCGTGGCTGCAACGGTACGTCATCCGCTGGGACCTGCTGATCATGCGGCCGTGGGGCGACTACGAGATGTCACGCGACTTCAAGCACTCGTCCCTGTGGGACCTGCGAATGTACGGCTTCGATCTCAAGCTCGCGATCGAAGACGATCGTCGCAACGTCGCGATGTTCCGTTCCGAAGGCGTGCCCTGCGTGTACTTCCACTCCGGCTACTACGACTGATCAGGCACGAAATGCTCGAGGCGACGCTGCTCGCGCTCGGCTCCGCCGTGCTCCACCCGATGTGGAACCTTATCATCAAGACGAGCGAGGCGCGCTTCCTCACCGCTTGGGGCCTCTACCTCGCCGGCGCGCTCCTGTTTCTGCCGGTGCTGCCGTTCGTCGGGGTGCCGGGCGCTGCCGTGCTTCCCTACCTCGTCGCGTCGAGCGCGGTCCACGTCTTCTACGTGGCCGCGCTCGTGCGCGCCTACCACCATGGCGACTTCTCGCTCGCGTATCCGCTCGCACGCGGTGGTGGCGCGCTTCTCGCCGCGCTCGGCGGGGTGCTCTTCCTGGGTGACGTGCTCCCCGCGCTCGCCTGGCTCGCGATCGCCGTCGTTGTCGGTGGGCTGGCGTCATTCGTACGCCCGAGTGTCTCGCGGGCGGCGCTGCTTTGGGCCGGGCTCACTGCCGCCACCATCGGTACGTACACCACCATCGACTCCGAAGGTGCCCGGCGAAGCAGCGGGCTCGGCTACGGCATTGCCATCGTGGGCGGTGCCGCGCTCGCGCTCACGGCCGCTGGGGTTGCACGGGGACGCAGCGCGGCGCTGCTGCGCTCCGTGCGTGGCAACTGGCGCCGCTCTCTCGTCGCGGGCGCCTGCCTCACCATTGCGTACTCGATGGTGCTGACCGCAGTGCGCCTCGCACCTGTGGGGTACGTCGCCGCGCTGCGGGAGTCGTCGGTGGTGCTCGGCGCCGGGGCCGGGTGGCTGTTGCTGCACGAGCGGCTCGGTCGGGCCCGCCTCGCGTCGTCCGCGGTCGTGACGGCCGGGCTCGTTCTGCTCGTTGTGTGGCGCTGAACGCGCGATGCGTGACCGCTCGCCGGATCTTGACCAAATCTTTGCGTTTCGGGGGAACGAGCAGCGCATACTGAGCGTTCTCGTGACGACAGAGGTGAAGTGCAGATGAGAAACACGGTCAAGACATTCGTTCTCCTGGCCGCCCTCGGCGGCCTGCTGATGGGGATCGGCGCGTTCTTCGGCACGGCGGGATTGGTCATCGGGCTCGGCATCGGGCTCGTCCTCGTCGGCGGCTCGTACTGGTTCAGCGACAAGCTCGCCGTGAAGGCCGCAGGCGCGGTGCCCGTCACACGCGAAGAGGCGCCGAAGCTCTACGCCATCGTCGACGATCTCACGCAGCGAGCCGGGCTCCCCATGCCGAAGATCTACATCGCGCCGGCGGCGCAGCCCAACGCCTTCGCCACCGGGCGTAATCCCGAGCACGCGTCGGTCGCCGTCACCCAGGGCATCCTGCAGGTGCTCGACGATGACGAGCTGCGCGGTGTCCTCGCGCACGAGCTGAGCCACGTCGGCAACCGCGACATCCTCATCGGGTCTGTCGCTGCGGCCGTCGCGATGGGTATCACGTTCGTCGCCCGCATGGCGATGTGGGGTGCGATATTCGGCGGTCGTGGAGGCGACGATGACGGCAACATCTTCGGTCTGATCGCAATGGCGATCCTGGCGCCGATCGCCGCCCTCATGCTGCAGATGGCACTGTCGCGCTCGCGTGAGTACCAGGCCGATGCGTCAGGCGCCGAGCTGATCGGCACCGGCGAGCCGCTCGCACGTGCGCTCGAGAAGATCGAAGCGGGCGCGAAGCAAATCCCGATGGACGTCCCTCCCGCGGAAGCGACCGCTTACATCATCAACCCGCTCACCGGCCGCAAGGTCGCGTTCGCGAATCTCTTCACTACCCACCCGCCGACCGAGGAGCGCATCGCGCGCTTGCGCCACCAGCACGCCCGCGTTCACTGAGACCTTCCCACCCCCAGCCCCCGACGACCGGTCCGCATTCGAGCGGGCCGGTCGTCGCGCGCGAGGCGCAAGGATCTGACCGCGCGCCCGAGCGTTTCAGTCGCGGAAGTTGGTGAACTGGAGCGGGATGTCGAAGTCGTGCGCCTTGACCTTCTCGATCGCGTCTTGCAACTGGTCGCGTTTCTTGGAGCTGACGCGGAGCTGGTCGCCCTGGATCTGGTGCGAGAGGCCCTTGAGGCCGAGGCTCTTCAGGTACTTCCCGATCTCCTTCGCCTTCTCGTCCTTGATGCCGACGTTGAGCGTGACGGTCTGGCGCGCGGTGCCCTTGGCCGCTTCCTCGACGCTGCCGTAGTTGAGCGCCTTCAGCGACACCTTGCGCTTCACCATCTTCTCCTCGAGCACCTGGCGCAGCGCCTTGAGCCGGTCCTCGGTCGCCGAGTGGAGCTCGATCGTCTTGTCCTTGAGCTCGACGGTGCTGTCGGTGCCCTTGAAGTCGTAACGCGTCGACACTTCGCGGTGCGCTTGATCGACCGCGTTGCGGATCTCTTGCATGTCGACTTCCGACACGATGTCGAACGTTGGCATGGTGTGTTCCTCCCGCTGGTGAGTCGAAGGCGGCTGCTACTGTACGCAACCCCGGGTCGGTTCCCGAGTGGCCAAAGGGGGCAGGCTGTAAACCTGCTGCGCAAGCTACGCTGGTTCAAATCCAGCCCGGCCCACTCGTTCAGGCCCGCCTCAGCGGCGGGTCGTTTGCGTTGCGGCGGGCGCCTGCCGTCGGTAGAGCACGTGCAGCAACTCCTGGTATTCGATGTCGCGCTCGTACTTGAAGCCGGTCTTCTTCATCACCCGCCGCGAGGCGCGGTTGGTCGGAAGCGTGAACGCAACGATCGAGGCCAGCCCGTGCGCGAATCCCAGCTCGACCGCGACGGCAGCCGCCTCGGTCGCCAGACCCTCGCCCCAGCGTGGCGCGGTGATGCCGTAGAGGAGCTCGACCTCGTCGGTGCCGGCGATGTTGATGTGGCGCAGCCCGAGGCGTCCGATCGGCTCGCCCGTCGCGCCGTCGCGCAACGCATAGACGCCGAACCCGTACCGGTCCCAGTGCTCGATGTCGTCCATCAGCCGGTCGTGGATCTGCTCGTCGGTGAACTCCATCCGGATGCTCGCGATCTGCTCGGGCTCGCGGAAGAAGGCACGGGACCACGCCTCGTCTGCCTCCCCCAGACGCGCGGCAACGAGGCGTTGCGTCTCGAACCGATCCATCGGCGCCGCGCTCATTCGGCCGAGAGCATCCGTTGCATCAGCACGACGTCGAGCCACTGGCCGAGCTTGCGGCCCACCTCGCGCTCCACGCCGATCGTCTCGAAGCCGCATGCGCGGTGCAGTGCGATCGACGCCTCGTGCCCACCGACGATCCGCGCGATGACCGAATGGAAGCCGTGCGCCGAACCCAGCGAAACGAGCTCGTCGAGCAGCGCTCGCCCGATGCCGCGGCCGCGCCGGGCACGGTCGACGTACACCGAGTCTTCGACGGTCGGGGCGTACGCGGGGCGCGACCGATACGGCGACAACGAGCCGAACCCGAGCACCGCGCTCTCCGCGTCGTCGACGGCGACGACGGCGGGGTGCGCACCGGCATGCTGATCGATCCACTCGACCTGCTCGTCGAGCGAACGCGGCGTGAGGTCGAATGTGACGGTCGACTCCTCGACCTCGATGTTGTAGATGGCACGCATGGCTTCGGCGTCGCGCCGTTCGGCATGCCGGACGCGGACGGGCATCGGCGGAAGCTAGCGCAGGCGACCGCCGGCGCCGGCGGGGAAGCGACGAAGCGCATCACCAAGAGGATGATCGCGGCACGTTGCTATCCTTGCCCGGTTCGCCCCCTTAGCTCAGTTGGTAGAGCACTTCCATGGTAAGGAAGGGGTCTACGGTTCAAGTCCGTAAGGGGGCTCGGTGCGTGGTCAACGCCACGCCCCACCTGGCGGGGTAGCTCAGGTGGTCAGAGCACACGGCTCATAATCGTGGTGTCGCGGGTTCGAGTCCCGCCCCCGCTACTCGGAGAAGAAGCGAGCGCCGCGCCGGCCCTCGCACACACGCACAGGAGAGACGGACCTCATGGCGAAGGCGAAGTTCGAGCGTAATAAGCCGCATTTGAATATTGGGACGATTGGTCATATTGATCATGGGAAGACGACGTTGACGGCGGCGATTACGAAGGTGTTGGCGGCGGGGAATCCGAATGTGATGGTG
>DASVIY010000222.1:0-15068 GCA_036386195.1 Acidimicrobiia bacterium
GTACGGCGTCGTCGCCCGACATGGCCTCACCGGCGTGGCCGGGAACACCTGACCCGGGCGCTCGCCGCTCGGGATGCTTGACCCGAACGCCTGTTCGCCCTACCATGCTCCCACGTGTGGAATTCCACGCGTGTGATTCGAGCGTCGCCGGGGCACGGGTTCGGGGCATCCGTGCACCGGGTTTCCGCATCACTGTCACACCCCCGCCGTAGGTTGCTCGCCAACGGCAATTCCCCCCACGACAGTTCGCAGCAATCCAGGAGGAGCACCGGTGGAACGTGACAAGGCACTCGAGATGGCGGTCGGTCAGATCGAAAAGCAGTTCGGCAAGGGCGCGATCATGAAGCTCGGCGAGCGGGGTCACGTGGGCGTCGCCGCGATTCCCACGGGCGCGCTCGCGCTCGACCTGGCGCTCGGCATCGGGGGCCTGCCCCGCGGCCGGGTGGTCGAGATCTTCGGCCCGGAGTCGTCGGGCAAGTCGACGCTCGCCATGCACGTGGTGGCCGAGGCCCAGCGCAACGGCGGCGCGTGCGCGTACATCGACGCGGAGCACGCGATGGATCCGGTCTACGCCGGCGCCATCGGCGTCAACGTCGACGAGCTGCTGATCTCCCAACCCGACACGGGCGAGCAGGCCCTCGAGATCACCGACATGCTCATCCGTTCCGGCGCGCTCGACGTGGTCGTGATCGACTCGGTGGCCGCGCTCGTGCCCCGCGCCGAGATCGAAGGCGAGATGGGCGACACGCACATGGGGCTCCAGGCCCGGCTGATGAGCCAGGCGCTGCGCAAGCTCACCGCCAACCTCAACCGCTCCCGCACGATCTGCATCTTCATCAACCAGCTGCGAGAGAAGATCGGTGTGATGTTCGGCTCACCCGAGACCACCCCTGGCGGGCGTGCGCTGAAGTTCTATTCGTCGGTGCGCCTCGACATCCGCCGGGTGGAGACGATCAAAGACGGCGCCGAGATGATCGGCAACCGTGCCCGCGTCAAGGTGGTGAAGAACAAGGTCGCGCCGCCGTTCAAGCAGGCCGAGTTCGACATCATGTACGGCAAGGGCATCAGCCGCGAGGGCTCGCTGCTCGACGTCGGTGTCGATCTCGGCATCGTGAAGAAGTCGGGCGCGTGGTTCACCTACGAGGGCGAGCAGCTCGGGCAAGGCCGGGAGAACGCGAAGCAGTTCCTCGCCGACAACCTCGACATGATGGTCGAGATCAGCGAGAAGATCCGCGCACTGGTCGGAATCGACGACGCGAGTGACAACGACGGCGAGGTCGTGCTGCCGTCCGACGACGAAGGCGCCGAGATCGAGGGCTGACACACGCGTTCGACCCGAGCGTCCGGCTGCCGACGATCGCAGCACGTACGCTCACGGCGTGCCTGATCTTCCAGCCGTGCCGTCGGGCGCGGGCGCGGCGATACCCGCGCCGATGGAAGCCGGCACGGGCAGAGCCGCGCACTACTATGCGTGTTTTGACGGCGTGCGCGCGCTCGCGGCGGTGACCGTGCTCGTATTCCACGCGGCGCTGTTCACCGGCTCGTTCCGTGGGTCACTGGGCGACTATCTGATCAATCTCGACGTCGGCGTGTGGGTGTTCTTCCTCGCGTCGGGATTCTTGCTCTACCGGCCGTTCGCCCAGGCGCATTTCAGCGGCGAACGGCGGCCGAACGTCCCCAACTACTTCCTGCGTCGCGGCGCGCGTATTTATCCCGCGTACTGGATCGCGCTCTTCGTCATGACGGTCGTGCTGGGAGAAGCCACGGTGCACGGCACGGGCAACGCCGTCCGCCACGCGACGCTGACCCAGCGGTACTTCGGCAGCCAGCTCGCAGACGTGTTTGCCGGATTGCCGCACGCCTGGACGCTCGTGGTCGAGGTGTCGTTCTACGTGTTCCTGCCGTGCTTCGCGTATCTGGTCGTCTTGGGTGCGCGGCGGTGCTCCGCGGTCGCGGCCGAGCTCGGCGGCTTGGCCCTCATGTTCGTCGTGGGGCTCGCTGCGGTGCTGTGGGCGTCGTTCGGTGACCCGCCGCAGGCCGTGCTGGTGCTGCCGGCACATCTGCATGTGTTCGCGCTCGGGATGTTGCTCGCGGTGTTGGTGTCGCGGCCCTGGGGTGCCGGGGTGACGGCCGCGCTGGCGTGGTCGGGACGCCGGCCGTGGCTGTGGTGGCTGCTCGCGGCCGCCGTGTTCGTCGCCATCCCGCTGGTGTTCGGCCGCGCGGCCGGCGTGAAGCCGGGGCCGGGCCAGGCGCTTGCGCTCGACCTGTGCCGCACTGCGATCGGCGTGTGCATCGTGGTGCCTGCAGTGCTTGGCGACCAGGGTGCCGGGCTGATCCGGCGATTCCTGCGCGCACGGTGGATGGTGTTCCTCGGCGTCATCAGCTACGGCATCTATCTGTGGCACTACAACATCGTCGTCATCGCGCAGCGCGATTGGCTCGGGTATCGGCCGGATACTGGCAACGCGGTCATGGTCAGCGTGGTCGTGTTTGCCGCGACCGTCGCCGTCGCCACGGCCAGCTGGTATCTCGTGGAACGCCCGCTGATACGCCTCGTCCACCGGCGCACCCGTCGGGCGTAGCGCCGCCTCCCCGTACACTGGTCGGCCGATGACCGAGCCGCGCCGATTCCACATCCGCACCTTCGGCTGCCAGATGAACGACCACGATTCGGAGCGCGTCGCCGGCCTCCTGGTGGCCGACGGCATGCAGCCGACCCCCGACATGGAGCAGGCCGACGTCGTCATCTTCAACACGTGCTGCATCCGCGAAAACGCCGACAACAAGCTCTACGGGCACCTCGGCCGGGCGAAGGCGCTCAAGGAGCAACGGCCCGATCTGCAGATCGCGGTGGGCGGGTGCCTTGCCCAGAAGGACCGCGACCTGATCGTGCAACGCGCTGCACATGTCGACGTCGTGTTCGGCACGCACAATCTCGCCAACGCGCCCGCGCTGCTCGAGCGCTCGCGGTTCGACGGCCCGATCGTGGAGATCCTCGAGGAGCACGACGCGTACCCGTCGGCGCTGCCGGCGCGCCGCCAGCACCGCCACGCCGCCTGGGTGACGATCCAGATCGGCTGTGACAACAAGTGTGCGTTCTGCATCGTGCCGTCGGTGCGGGGCCGCGAGGTCAGCCGCCGGATGGGCGACATCGTGCGCGAGGTCGAGCAGCAAGTGGCCGACGGCGTGCGCGAGGTCACATTGCTCGGCCAGAACGTCAACTCGTACGGCCGCGATCTCGGTGCCGGCCGATACGCACCTCGCTTCGCCGACCTCCTTCGCGTGCTCGACGCGATCGACGGGCTCGAACGCATCCGATACACATCGCCGCACCCCAAAGACCTTCGCTCCGAGACCATCGCGGCGATGGCAGAGTGCGACGCCGTGTGCGAGCACCTGCACCTCCCGCTCCAGTCGGGCAGCGACCGCACGCTCGCCCGCATGCACCGCGGCTACACCGTGGAGCGCTACCTCGCCCGTCTGGCCGAAGCGCGCGCCGCGATCCCAGGCCTCGCCGTCACCACCGACATCATCGTCGGCTTCCCGGGCGAGACCGATGCCGACTTCGAACGCACCCTCGAAGTGGTCGAGGTCGCCGAGTACGACGCGGCGTACACCTTCGTGTTCTCACCGCGGCCGGGCACCGAGGCCGCGACGATGCACGACGACTTCATCGACCCGGCGGTCACGAAGGATCGGATGCAACGACTCACGTCCGCCGTCGAACGGCATGCCCTCGTGAAGCACGAGGCGCGGCTCGGTCGCGACGAAGAGGTGCTGATCGACGGCCCGTCGAAGAACGACGCGGCGATGTGCTCCGGGCGCACCCGGGGCAACAAGCTGGTGCACTTCGATGGTGGCCCGGTGCCACCCGAGCCCGGCGGGTTCGCGACCGTGCGCATCACCCACGCCGCGCCCCACTGGCTACGCGGCGACCTCGTTGCGCTCACTCGCGCCGCGCCGCTGCACCCGCACACGCGCATTCCCGTGACGGCGGGGTGACCACCGCGACCACGCACCTCGCGCTCGTCGGGCCGACCGCAAGCGGGAAATCCGCCCTCGCCCTCGCCGTCGCGGAGCACTTCGACGACGTGGAGCTCGTCTCGGTCGACTCGATGCAGGTCTACCGCGAGCTCGACATCGGCACGGCGAAGCCGTCGCGAGCCGAACGCGCCGCGGTGCAGCATCACGTGATCGATCTGGTCGAGCCGACCGAAGACTGGTCGGTCGTTCGCCATCAGGCCGCGGCGCGCGCGGCGATCGCCGACATCGAGTCGCGCGGCAAGCGTGCGCTGCTCGTCGGCGGCACGGGGCTGTACGTGCAGGCAGTGATCGACGACCTGCGCTTCCCGGGTGAAGATCGCGGCGTCCGGGCCGAGATTGCCGCGCGCGCCGCCCAGCCGGGTGGTTTGGCGGCGGCGTACGACGAGCTTGCACGGCTCGACCCGTCGGCGGCGGCCCACATCGACCCCAACAACGAGCGCCGCATCGTCCGGGCGCTCGAGGTGATTCACATCACCGGCAAGCCGTTCTCGTCTTTTGGCGCGGGTGTCGGCGAGTGCGGTGCCACGATGTTCCCGGTACGCCTCGCGGGTGTGTGGCTGCCGCGGACCGTCCTGGCGCGACGGATCGCCGCCCGAATCCGGGCGATGCGCGACATCGGCCTCGTCGAGGAGGTCGAGGCGCTCGTGCGGCGCCACGGCGCCCGCGTCTCGCGTACCGCTCGTCAGGCCATTGGCTACAGCGAGATCATCAGCGTTCTCGAAGGACAGATCTCGTCAGTCGATGATGCGTTCGAGCGAGCGCTGCGACGCACGGCAACGTTCGCGCGTCGTCAGCGAATGTGGTTCCGTCGGGACCCTCGTATCGAATGGTTCGGTACGTCCGAGAATCCGGCCGCGATACTGCCGGCGCTTCTGCAATCGTGGTCGCGATGAGCTCGATGGAGCTGGCGAAGCTCCACGCCACCGGCAACGACTTCCTCGTGCAACTCGCGAGCGAGCGTGTGCCCGCGCTCGACGAGCGCGCCGCGTGCTCCGTCTGTGACCGGCATCGGGGTATCGGTGCCGACGGGCTGATCTCGGTGGAGCCCGGCTGCGACGGCGCGGACTGCGTCATGGTGCTGCGCAACGCCGATGGCGGCCTCGCCGAGATGTCGGGCAACGGCATCCGCTGCCTGGCCTGGGTCGCGCACCGGGCCGGTCTCGGCGACGGCGAGCGTCTCGTCGTGGATACGGCCGCCGGGCGCCGCACCGTCGATCTCGAGACCGACTCCGCGGCCGGCGCCGTCGTCGCGGCGACCTGCGAGATGGGCGCGGTGACTTTCGAGCCTGCTGACATTCCCGTGCTCGCGCCGAGCCCGTTCGGGCTCGAGGCCACGTTTCACGGCATCACCTACGAGGGCGACGCCGCGGGCATGGGCAACCCACATCTGGTGTTGTTCGTCGACGACCCGTTGTCGGCGCGCGTCGTGCAGCACGGATCGCGCCTCGAGCGCGACGATCGCTTCCCCAACCGCACCAACGTCGAGTTCGTCGCACCCACGCCGGGCGAGCGGGATGCGATCACGATGCGTACCTGGGAGCGGGGTGTCGGCGAGACGTTGAGCTGCGGGACCGGTGCATGCGCGGCGGCCGCGGTCGCCGCCCGGCGCGGCCTGGTCGGTGATCGTGTCACCGTTCACGTGCCCGGCGGCGATCTCGTCGTCGAGCTCGGCGACACGATCCGCCTCCATGGCCCGGTGACCCACGTGTTCGACGTGACGATCGACCCGGCGGAGCTGCGGCCATGACGCGGCGCGGCGAAGGGCGACAGCGCCGCCGGCTCACCGCGACCGAGGTCGATCTCGGCGTCGTCCGCCAGCGCGCGCTTTTGGTTGGCACCGGGTTTGGCAGTCGCTCCGTGGAGGAGGCGGAGGCGTCGCTCGAAGAGCTCGCGCTCCTTGCCGATACTGCCGGTGCCGTGCCCGTCGAGACGGTGCTCCAGCGCCGCGACACGCCCCACCCCGCGACGTACATCGGCGCCGGCAAGGCCGACGAGCTGCGCGAGCTCGCCGACGGCGCCGACATCGACGTCGTCGTGTTCGACGACGAGCTCACCCCGAATCAGCAGCGCAATCTCGAGAAGCTCTTCGAGCGCGACGTCGTCGACCGTGTCGCGCTGATCCTCGACATCTTCGCCCAGCACGCCACCAGCCAGGAGGGCATGGTTCAGGTGGAGTTGGCGCAGCTTCGCTACCGGTTGCCGCGGTTGCGCGGGCGTGGGTTGCAACTGAGTCAGCAAGGCGGCGGGATCGGCACGCGCGGCCCGGGCGAGACCCAGCTGGAAGTCGACCGGCGGCGGATCCAACGTCGGGTGTCGAAGCTCGAAGCCGATCTCGACCGGCTCGCTCGCACTCGGGCGACCCAGCGCAAGTCCCGGCGCCGGCGCGATGTTCCCGTCGTGGCTCTGGTTGGCTACACCAACGCGGGGAAGTCGACGTTGCTCAACGTGCTGACGCGTTCCGACGCTGCCGTCGAGGACCGGCTCTTCTCCACGCTCGACCCTACGATCCGGCGGCTGCCCCTCCCCGGCGGCGAAACCGTCCTGCTCGCGGACACCGTCGGGTTCGTGCGGCGGCTCCCGCACCAGTTGGTCGAGGCGTTCCGTTCGACGCTCGACGAGGTCGTCGACGCCGACCTGCTGGTACAAGTCGTCGACGGCAGCTCGTGGGAAGCCGACGCGCAGATCGAGGCCGTCCGCACGGTCTTGCGCGAGATCGGTGCCGGCGAACGCCCCGAGCTCCTGGTGTTCAACAAGCTCGATGTCGCCGACCCCGACGGCATCGATGATCTGCTCGCCGCGCACCCCGGCTCGGTGACGGTGTCGGCCGCGACCGGCGAAGGTGCGGAGAAGCTGGTGGAAGTGATCAGCCGGCGGCTGCGCGCGCTCGGGACGATCGTCGAGCTGCTCGTGCCGTACGACCGTGGCGACGTGCTCGCGGCAGTCCACCGCGACGGCGAAGTTCTCGTCGAGGTGCACGCCGCCGCGGGCACGAGGGTGCGGGCCCGAATCCCCGAGACGGGAATGGGGCGCTTCCGGGAGTTCCTCGCCCTTCATTCAGACTGCGCAGACTGAGGCCTGCTGCTGAGAGTGATTTATTGCGGGCGCTACGCTGGCCGGAATTTTCAGGAGGCGCCAATGCCATACGCGCATTATGTGCATGCGTTCGTCGACTCGCCGGTTGCCTCGGTCATCTGGTCACCCGAGAACCGCATCCTCGATGTCAACCAGGCGATGTGCGAGTTCGTGGGCTTCGAGCACGACGACCTCATCGGGCGCACTCGCGCGGAGTTGACCTACCCCGACGACATCGAAGAACACCGTGTCGCGCTCGCCGGAAGAGACTGCACGGAGGTTGACTGCATCGAGCACGACAAGCGCTACGTGCGCAGCGACGGCGTGGTCGTCTGGGGTCATCTCACTGCGCACCCGGTGCGCGACGAGAATGGCCTGGTCGAGTACTGGATCTCGACCATCGAAGACATCGCTCCGTATCGGCGCGTCGAAGAGGAGCTACGCGGCGTGCACGACACGCTCGAGCAACGGGTCGCGGAACGCACCACCGAGCTGCTCGCCGCGCAGCACACCTTGGTACAGAGCGAAGAGCGCTTCCGGCGACTCGCGGAGAACGCAACCGACCTGATCTACCGGATCCGCTTCGTGCCCGAACCCGCGTACGAGTACATCAACCCGGCGCTCGGCACGTTCCTCGGGTACCGGCCCGACGACTTCTACGCGAACGCCAAGCTCGGTTTTCGCGCGGTGCATCGGGATGATCGCGAGCGTCTGATGACCCTGATGGCCGAGGAAGAGCCGGACAACGATCCCGACGTGGCGGACGACCCACTCATCGTGCGTATGGTTCATCGCAACGGCGAAGTGGTCTGGACCGAGCATCGGCTCGTCGTGCTGCGCGATGCCGCCGGCGTCATGTATGCGGTCGAAGGCGTGGCGCGCGACGTGACCCGAGTGAAGGCGGTCGAGGCGGATCTCAGCCACAGAGCTTTGCACGACGCCCTCACCGGGCTCCCCAACCGCTCGTTGTTCCTCGAGCACCTCGAGCTCGCGTTGGTGCGACGGGCGCGCCATCCGGAGTCGCTCGCGGTCATCTACCTCGACCTCGATCGGTTCAAGACGGTCAACGACAATCTCGGTCATCCTTCGGGCGACCGGCTGTTGGTAACCGTGGCTCGCCGATTGCAGCTCGCGCTGCGTCCGACCGACCCCGTTGCCCGTCTCGGTGGCGACGAGTTCGCGGCGGTGCTTCCCGACCTCACGAGTGCCGACGAGGCGATGCAAGTGGCGCAGCGCGTCGTCGACTCCCTGACCGGGCCCGTCGATCTCGGTGAAAACGAGGTTGTCGTCGGGTGCAGCGTCGGTGTGGCATTCGCGGGCGCAGACGCAGTCTCGGCCGGCGAGCTGCTCCGGCGAGCCGACGTTGCGATGTACGCGGCGAAGGACGACGGGCGCAGTCAAGTCGTGTCGTACTCCGGCGGCTGATTGGTGACGGTCGGCGCTATCGTCGGCGGGATGACCCCCGACGGCGGGTTCGTACCACCGCCGTACCCGCATGACCGGCTGACCGAGCTGCGCGCGACGGCCGACTCTGTCCCCGGCGGCGTGGTCGACTGCTCGGTCGGCACCCCCGTTGATCCGATGCCCGAGGTTGCCGTGCGTGCCCTCGAGGACGCAGCGCGGGGAGCGACGGGCTACCCGCCGTCGATCGGCACGGCCCGGTACCGCCAAGCCGCCGTCGACTGGATCGAACGCCGGTTCGCGGTTGCACTCACGCCGGAGCAGGTGGCCGCGTGTGTGGGCACCAAGGAGTTGGTCGCGTCGTTGCCCCGGCTGCTGTCGCTCCGTGATCCGACACGCGACACCGTCTTGTACCCATCGGTCGCGTATCCGACCTACGCCATGGGTGCGACGCTTGCCGGCCTGCGCGCCGTCCCGGTACCGCTCGACGCCGACTGGCTGCTCGATCTCACCCGCGTCGAGGCCGGCGACGCGGACCGCGCGCTGGTGCTCTGGGTCAACGAGCCCGGCAACCCCACCGGCTCGTCCGCCACTTCCGCACAACTCGCGGCCGCGGTGGAGTGGGCCCGCCCCCGCGGCATCGTGGTCGCGAGCGACGAGTGCTATGCCGAGTTCACGTTCGACGCGGCGGGCGCCGCCGCACCACCCGCGACTGCGCTCGCCGGCGGCAGCGACGGTGTGCTTGCCGTGCATTCGCTGTCGAAGCGCTCCAACATGGCCGGACTGCGCGCCGGGTTCGTGGCCGGCGACGCCGCGCTTGTCACGTATTTGAGTGAGGTGCGCAAGCACGCCGGGATGATGACGCCGCTGCCGGTGCAGGCTGCTGCGGCAGCCGCGCTCGATGACGACGAGCACGTCGCCGTGCAGCGCGCCCGGTACGCGACGCGCCGGGCCCGGCTGCTCCCGGCGCTCGAAGCCGCCGGTTTGCTGCACGACGGTGGACACTCCACGTTCTACCTGTGGCTGCGCGATGCGGCAGGCGATGCCGACGGCTGGGCCATCGCGGAGCGCCTCGCCCGCACCGGCTTGCTCGTCGCGCCCGGCGACTTCTACAACGCCGGTGACCATGTGCGCGTTGCGTTGACCCAGCACGACGATCGAATCGACCTCACAGTCGAGCGCTTGGGAGACCTCGCGACCATTGCGTGACCGCCGAATGCGTCTCGGGCCCGACGGTCTCGCTCGCTAGCCTGGGCCGCCGGCCACCGCAGAAAGGGCATCGCATCCGTGGATGATCTCGCTCGCACCATCGGCACACTGTGGGAAGGGCGTGACGACCTCGGCGCCGTCATGCCGTCCGACGAGGCGTCGATCGCAGTGCACCAGGCGATCGAGCTGCTCAATAACGGCGAGGCACGCGTCGCGGAGGTCGTCGACGGCACGGTCGTCGTGCACGAGTGGTTGAAGCAGGCCATCTTGTTGCTGTTCCGTTTGCGACGGATGGATGCCGAGGAGGTCGGCCCGTTCGAGTATCACGACAAGATCCCGCTGAAGCACGACTACGAAGCGGCGAAGGTTCGGGTCGTGCCGGGCGCGTCGGCGCGTTGGGGCTCGTATCTGGGGCCGGGCGTCGTGCTGATGCCGAGCTACGTCAACATCGGCGCCCGCGTGGGTGCGGAGACGATGGTCGACACCTGGGCGACGGTCGGCTCGTGCGCGCAGATCGGCGAGCGGGTGCACCTCTCGGGTGGTGTCGGCATCGGCGGCGTGCTCGAGCCGCCGCAGGCCGCGCCGGTCGTGATCGGAGACGACGCGTTCATCGGCTCTCGGTGCATGATCGTCGACGGCGCGCGCGTCGGCGCCGGCGCCAAGCTCGGTGCAGGCATGATTCTCACGTCGTCGGTACCGGTGGTCGACGCCGACACGGGTGAAGAGATCGCTCGGGGCGAAGTGCCGGCGCGTGCGATCGCCGTGCAGGCCATCCGGGCCAAGCAGTTTCCCGGGGGCGAGTTCGGGCTCCCCTGCGTGCTGGTGTTGCGCTACCTCGCAGAGGACGAGGAGCACGACAAGTTGAAGCTCAACGCGATTCTTCGCGAGCACGGCGTCGCCCAGTGAGCGACGGCGATGCCGCGGCGGTACTCGAGACACCGAGCGACGACCTGCTCGCACTGACGGCCGCGCTGATCGGCGTGCCGTCCGTGAGTGGCGACGAGGGTGCGCTTGCCGGCGCGGTGGAGAAGCGTCTGCGCACGCGCGCAAGCGGACTGGTTGTGAGCCGGGTCGCGAACAACGTGATCGCCCGCACCGAACAGGGCTGTGACCGTCGAGTCGTGCTGGGGGGCCATCTCGACACGGTGCCCGCCAACGACAATCTCGCACCCCGCCTGGAGGGAGACGTGCTCTCCGGCCTGGGTGCCGCCGACATGAAGGGCGGCCTGGCGGTGCTGTTGCGTCTGGCCGAGGACGCCGCTGCAGTCGGTGCGTCGGGCGCGGTGCCGCACTTCGATCTCACGCTCGTGTTCTACGAAGGCGAGGAGATCGCAGAAGAGCACAACGGTCTGCGTGCCGTGTTCGCCGGGCAGCCCGGCCTGCTCGACGGCGATTTCGCGGTGCTTCTCGAGCCAACGGGCGGCGCGGTGGAAGCGGGGTGTCAAGGCACGTTGCACCTGCGCGCGCACTTCTCGGGTGAACGGGCCCACTCGGCCCGCCCGTGGATGGGACACAACGCGATCCACGCCGCCGCCGCGGCGCTGGCGCGGATCGCCGCGCACGAGAGCGACACGGTTGGCGTCGACGGGTTGGTGTACCGCGAGTCGCTGCAAGTCGTGCGTGTCGAGGGTGGCGTTGCCAACAACGTGGTGCCCGACGAGTGCTCGATCGTGGTCAACCGTCGCTTCGCGCCGTGCTACTCGGTCGAGGAGGCACGCGCGCAGGTGGAGGCGCTGCTCGCCGGAGCCGACCACATCGACGTGCTCAACGCCTCACCGGCTGCGCCGCCGAACCTCGGCGACCCGATGGTCGCGGCGTTCGTGCAGTCGGCCGCGCTCCCGGTGCACCCAAAGCTCGGATGGACTGACGTCGCCCGTTTCGCGGCGCGCGGTGTGCCGGCGGTCAACTTCGGCAGCGGCGACCCGGCCGTGTCACATACGGCGGGGGAGTCCGTGACCCGCGAGTCGGTCGAGCAGTGTCACACCGTGCTCGCACGCTTCCTCGGACTCGCGCACTGAGCGCTCAAGGGATGACGATGTGGCCGGCGTCGTCGACGGCGAACGCCGACACGCAGACGACTTCCCAGAGGTTGCCCTCGGGGTCGGCGAAGTACCCGGAGTAACCGCCGTAGTCGGTGCGCGCCGCCGGCTTGACGATCGTGGCGCCCGCGGCGGCCGCGCCGGCAAGCGCGTCGTCGACCTCGGCGTCGGTCATGACGTTGACCGCGAGCGTGACGCCGGTGAACATCCCGGCGCGCGGCGTTGACGGCACCGTCGCGTCGGCGGCGAGGTCATCTCGACCGAAGAGCGCCAGCATGGGTCCCGCCGTGCGGAAGAACGAGACCGTGTCGCCGCCGGCCGGCGAGCGCTCCCAGCCGAGCGCCTCGTAGAACGCGGTCGCGCGCGCGAGGTCCGCGACGCCGAGTGTGACGCACGTGATCCGCGCGGGAACGGGGCTCACAGGCGGCGCAGGACGGTGACGACCTTGCCGTAGATCGAGACGTCGGGCGGGTCGAACACCATCTCGTCCATGTTGGGGTTCTCGGGGCGCAGGACGATCTTGCCCCGACGGCGCAGGAACGTCTTCACCGTCGCCTCGTCGTCGGGAATGCCGGCGATCACGGTGTCGCCGGGGTCGGCGGTGTCTTGCTGGCGGGCGACGATGTAGTCGCCGTCGAGAATGCCGGCCTCGATCATCGAGTCGCCACGCACCCGCACCATGAAGACCTCGCCCTTGCCGGTGAAGTCTTCGGGGAGGGGCAGCGTCTCTTCGATGTTCTCCGCCGCGAGCACGCCGGTGCCCGCCGCGACTTCGCCGACGAGCGGCACCTGGCGGACGGTTCCCCGTTCGACCGCCGCTCCCGACCCGGTATCCCAGTGCACCTCGATCGCGCGGGGCTTCGTGGGGTCGCGGGTGATGTAGCCCTTGTCCTGGAGCGCCGCGAGGTGGGCGTGGACCGTGGAGCTCGACGACAGGCCGACGGCCTCACCGATCTCACGCACGCTCGGCGGATAGCCCCGCTCGCGGACCTCGGCGTCGATGTAGGCGAGAATCTGGTGCTGGCGGGCTGTGAGATCGGTCATGGATCGCACGGTAACACGATCATGCGTTCGGGGCAAACATCTGTTCGTAGAAACCCCTTGACTCGAACAGGCGTTCGTGGGGAGATCCGCACGTGCGTTCGAGCGGCTCAGGGCCGCACCCGGCGTCACTGTCACACCCCCGTGATTCGCTACCACCGTGTTCGCACGTTGACCACGGCACACAAGGAGCTCCAATGGCAGCCGTCATGACCACTGAACGGCCCGGATATGGATATCGGATCGGCCCCACGACCGTTCCCGTACGCCCGCATCCGGAGAGCCGGGCCCGAGTCTCCGCCACGGCATACCGCCGCAGGCGGCTCGCAGCGATCCTGCTGGGATTCGGGCTCGTGGTCGTGGCGGGACGGGCCGGCGCGGCGCTCGGGGGCTCACCCCTCGCGGCCCCCGAGCGCAGGCCGCCCGTCGTCAGCTACCAGGTCAAGCCGGGCGACTCGTTGTGGACCGTCGCGACTCGACTCGTTCCCCACAGTGATCCGCGGCCCGTCGTCGACGCGCTGAGCCGAGCTCGCCACGACGCGCCGCTGTTGCCGGGCGAGACGATCGTGTGGCAGCGATAGCGCGCGTCGGCTCGCACAGCGGCCACGGAACGCGGGTGCATGGTGACCGTGGCGACGCGCAGCTACCGTGGCGCGGTGCGATGCCCGTTCTGCCTCGAGGCCGACGACAAGGTCGTCGACTCGCGGCCCGCTGACGACGGCGTCGCGATTCGCCGCCGTCGGGAGTGTCTCGCCTGCGGACGGCGGTACACGACGTACGAGCGGCTCGAGGAGCTGCCGGTCATCGTCGTGAAGCGCTCGGGGGTCAAGGAGCCGTTCGACAGAGAGAAGCTCGAGGCCGGCATCGACCGGGCCGTCAAGAACCGTCCGATCGAGGAGGGCAGGGTGGCGGCGATCGCGGCCGAGATCGAGGAGCTCGCCCGCGAAGAGGGGCCCGAGGTGGCGAGCGAGCGCCTCGGGCTGGCGGTGCTCGAACGTTTGCAGGCGCTCGATCCGGTCTCGTACATGCGGTTCGCTTCGGTGTACAAGGGCTTCGACAATCTGCGCGATTTCGAGCGCGAGGTGGGGTTGCTCCAGAAGACGACGGAGCCCAAGCGCCGTCGGCCGCGCTCGTTGTAGCGGCCACCGGCGTGCCGCGAGCTCCGAAAATGCGAACCTTCGCGAAGGGCTCCTGACCTGCGGTGGTTCGCGACGATGAGCGTTGACATCACCGAATCCCAGTGCTGTAATTACCCAGCATCTCGCGTGACTGACTGAACGAACCACAACATCTTGTGTGGGGGGGCCCACCGGGGGAAGGGGAGCTGTCCGATGGCTATGGCGCCGGAGCAGATCGGGATCGGGATCCGTCGGTTCTTCACCGAGCCGGGCGCGCATCCCTACGACACCGTCGAGTGGGAGCGCCGCGAGGCGCGCATCCCCAACTACAAGGACGGCACCGACGCGTTCTTTCAGGCCGACGTGGAGTTCCCGGTCGACTGGTCGCAGAACGCGACCAACATCGTCGCCCAGAAGTATTTCCGCGGCACGCTCGGCACGCCCGAGCGCGAGACGTCGCTGCGCCAGGTCATCGACCGCGTCGCCGACACGATCACGGCCTGGGGCCACCGTGACGGCTACTTCGTCGACGACGGTGAGGCCGAGTCGTTCCGCAACGAGCTGAAGTACCTGCTCGTGCACCAGCACGCGGCGTTCAACTCACCGGTGTGGTTCAACATCGGCGTCAACGGCGTCCCCGCGCAGGCGAGCGCGTGTTTCATTCTCGCCGTCGACGACACGATGGACGGCATCCTCAACTGGTACCGCGAGGAAGGCACGATCTTCAAGGGTGGGTCGGGCTCGGGCATCAACTTGTCCAACATCCGTTCGTCGCACGAGCACTTGAAGGGCGGCGGCACCGCCAGCGGGCCCGTGAGCTTCATGCGCGGCGCCGACGCGTCGGCCGGCACGATCAAGAGCGGCGGCAAGACGCGACGCGCCGCGAAAATGGTGATCCTCAACGTCGATCACCCTGACATCGAGGAGTTCATCTGGTGCAAGGCGCGTGAGGAGCACAAAGCGCGCGCGCTCGCCGAGGCCGGCTTCGACATGGATCTCGACGGCAAGGACAGCCACTCGATCCAGTACCAGAATGCCAACAACTCGGTTCGCGTCAGCGACGCGTTCATGGAGGCGGTGCTGGAAGACCGCGACTGGCAGCTCTACGCGGTCAAGACCGGTGACGCGATCAAGACGGTGAAGG